>CAMDVY010000001.1 GCA_945878745.1 Klebsiella pneumoniae
CAGGCACACCTCCGATCGCAATGTCGGGCAGCGCTCTCCGCTACAGCGGTGGTCTCTTTGTAGGAGCGGTCTCTGACCGCGCTTGTTGGGTTAATCAAAAATCGCGATCAGGAGATCGCTCCTACGATTGATTGAATCTACCAACTTCATTGGTGATGGCGTTATAGTTTGATTTCTGCTGTTATCCCTGCTCTATCCGCGCTCAATCGTTTCGAAGCTCTGAACACCCCTGCGCACCATGTTTTGTTGCGAGATTATTGTCTAATCAAGGTTAAAGTCGCCGAGGGCTGATCTTTCGTTGTGATCAACGGACGGGTAGGAACTCCTTTGCGCCAGGGTCGGGCGCGGCACCATGCCAGGGCAGGCTGAGGCCGTCACCTTTTTTCCAGCTGACAGGCATCGTCAGGTGGAGGGTGTTCGTCTCCAGATCAACCTTGGTGATTTGCGCAGGCATTGGCTGACCTTCGATCTGTATCCAATCGCCTTCTTCACCGTCGATGCCATTGCCGTCAAAGAACCACGATGCATCATCCAGCTGTAACTGCGCTCCGCTGCCGTCGGCAGAGGTGATGTGAGCAAGGGTCACCCCACGATCGATCACCAGGCTGTTGGGACGCAGCGCATAGTTGTGTTTCGATGCGTCGACGAAGCCAGGGTCTCCGATCACGGAGTTCGTGAACTGTCCTTTTGATGCATACCCGTTGATCTCTTCTGCCGCGCCAAACTCGTTATGCAGAACCTCAGAGCCCAGCGGACTGCCGAGGGCGTTGCCGATAAAGAGATGACCGATGAAGGAATCCCGATACACCACTTGTCCGGCACTGACACCCTGGCAATTGCCTTCTGGCGCCCAGCCTTTGTTGTCCCACAGGATGTTGTTGGCGTACTTGTTATCGGAAATGCCTTTGTCATTGGCTGACTTGGCGCCAAACAGGGCAATACCACCACACTCATTGTCATGGAAGACGTTGTGGTAGATGCGGTTGCCGCGGTTGTACTGTGCCTCAAGTTCATAGCGTGTCATCCCGAGCCCGACGTTTGCGCTGTGGAAAACGTTGTGACGGATGATCCCTTGCTGGCCAGCGTATTGAATACCGTTTCCTCCGGAGGTGCTGTAGTAGGACACCGCTTCTGCAAACACATTCTGTTCGATCAGGTTGCGATGGCTGCGATCAAGTATGTCCTTGTTCTGGGCAAAGGAGCCGTTCCCGACCCAGGCTGAAGTTGCCGCTTCACAATCGAACACGGCCATCATTTTTTGCTGTGGATTGCGAAAGTGATTACTTCTGACCACGTTTCCGGTACTGCACTTCATCGTCAGGAGTTCATGTCCGCTCTCTTCAAAACGATTGCCCTCGACGATGTTGTAGTCCGAGTGGACCAACGCCATGCTGTCGGTGCCTCGTCGGATCTTGTTGTTGAGAATCCTGTTGTGGTTGCTGAACCCGAAGTAGAGGCCACCTCGTTTGCTGAGTGATGGATAGAGGTAGGACGTATCGAAGTCGTTGTCACGTATGGTGTTGTGGTGTGAGTTGATGGCGCGCAAAAAGCCCGCTGATTCGGTGACCCGGATGCCGCCAACGGTGTTGTAGCTGACGTTATCCAGCCAGATCGGCCCGTACTCTTCACCTGCATCCATGGAGTCGACATCGCGGATGTTCACCTTCTCCCCGGTCTGCGCTTTGTAGATGATCGGAGCAGCATCTGTTCCAGACACGGTCAGGTGCAGAACTTCCTTGTAGTCACCCCCGCGTATCACAAAGACCATGCCGGGTTTGGCAGATTGGGTGGCAGCTTCAATCGAGGCCAACGCGGTTGCCGAGCCGTCACCGCACTTTCGCGCGATCGGATCGTACTTTCCGGAACAGTCACTCCACAGGGAACCGTCTATGTAAATTGTTGTGGATGCTGTTGCGCTCTGGCTGAAGATTGCAGCACAAAGAGCGGTTGCGAGACAGGTGATTCGTTTCATGCGTTGTTTGACTACTCGTCAGTTAGGATGAAACTAGCACACCACCCGGATCCGACCTGAGGACCGGTTTGTAAATCAGGAGTATTGAAAGAGTTTTGCCGCATTGGTTCCAAGAATTCGGGTTCGGTGATTCTCGCTGAGTCCCGCTACGCTCTGACGGATTAACTCCGGCGCCATGATGTTGGCGTCAATGTGCGGGTAGTCGGAGCCCCACACGATATTGTCTTCACCAACCAGATCCAGCATGGAGCCCATCGTCCGCTCTTCGGGTTCTGCGACGAAGTAACAATTTCTGCGAAAGTACTCGCTCGGTTTGTACTTGAGAGGATTCCCGAGGGCAGCCATGACCGCCCACTTTTCGTCGAGTCGGTCCATGAGATACGCCGCGTATCCACAACCCGCTTCCACACTGACCAGCTTTTGTCGCGGGAACCGGTCGAAAAATCCATCCACTACCATTGCCGCGATCGCTGGAATCAACTGGCCAGTGGCGCCCAGACCGAACCCGAACAAAGTGCCAGGGGCCGGCATTGCACCGCGCCAGCCTGCAAAGGGTGAGGCGGCGCCGGAAAAACGGACGATCACATGCAGGCAGCCGGGAAGGTCCGCATCGGTGAGTCGCTGCCAGAGAGGATTGAAGTCGGGGTGGCTTGGGCTCTTGCCGTCGATGGTTTCCGGCGGCACGAAGAGACCTTTGAAACCGAGTTTCAGGCAGCGCTCAAGCTCCTTCGCAGCCGTAGGAACATCGCGCCAGTTGACGGTTGCGATGGGTATGACCCGACCCGGGATACTCTGCGAGAATTCCGCCGCCCAGGTGTTGTAGGCGCGGCAGTAGGCGGAGGCGAGGTCCTGATCATCCGTTGGGAACGGAAGTATGCCGATGGTCGGGAAAGTGACCCCCGCATCAACGCCCCAGGAGTCCTGCAGTGCTGCGCGCGCGGCCGGGTCGTAACTCGCTTTGGGCGAACCGTCTGCATACGTCAGGTTGCCGGTAAACAAATCCAGGCGGTTATGTTCGATGCCACCAAGACCCGCGAGACCGCCTGGCAGCACGATCTGGTCACCGATGATGAGTTGCTCCTTGCCAAGATCGTTGACCTCGATACGAATGGCGCGATCGCGAAAACGGGGTTCGAGATAGTCTTGCCACAAGTTGGCGGGTTCGAGTACATGCATGTCGCAGTCGATGACCAGCGACTTGTTCTTCACGATGGATTCTCCCATTGATTGCTTGGATCAACAGTAACTTGTGGGGCTGGATGTAGAAGTTACCGGACTTCATCGGACTTCATCGTATAGGGGCTACAGTGCACCTACGCCAGAAGACAAACTGCTCATACGCACGTGTATGAACCAATAATCGCGCAGGTATACTGCCTCAAAATCCGCGGGACAACGAGCGGATGGGAGAGATAGGGCAGGGAACGGAGGGACTAAAAACGGAGATAACATGCTCATTCTGACGCGACGACCGGGTGAGGCCATCAGAATTGGGGACGAGGTTGAGATTTTTGTGGTCGCAGTCAATGGCAACCAGGTTCGTCTTGGTATCAAGGCGCCAAAATCGGTTGCCGTGCATCGAGAAGAGATATATGCCCGCATCGCCGCACGCGCAGAAGGTGAACAACCTCCAACCCCGGGTGTCCAAAACAACTCCGATTGACACCAGGCTTGCGTCACTGAGCATCGATTGGTGCAGCCCCGCCGGATGGGATGGTATCTTGCGACCATCCTGAATCCGGAGAGGCCATCATTACCCGCATAACCACGACCCCGCACGATATCGACTTTTCCCCGCTGCATCAGCGAATGGCCTGGTACGTCGATCAGGGGATCCTGTCGTGCGTGAATAGCCTTGTCATGAGAGGAACGGACGTCCTGGATTTCAAGACCTTTGGATTCATGGATATCGAAAGCCGGCAACCGCTGCGTGAAGATGCCATCTACCGCATGTACTCGAATACGAAGATTGTCACCTCTGTTGCCGCCATGCAGTTGTTCGAACAGGGTCGTTTCAAACTCGACGATCCGCTGTCGACGGTGCTGCCGGAATTTGCAGACATGCAGGTGCTCCGGCCAGATGCCACTGAAGCTGGGCACGTGGTGGCTGCACGTGAACCGATCCGAATGCGGCATATCCTCAGTCACAGCGCCGGGCTTTCCTATGGATTCATCGAACCAGGCTCGGTCATCGACAAGTCCTACATCGCCGCAAAGATCAACGCCATGGGCGGCGATGAGCCGACACTTGAAGAGTTGTGTGCGAAACTTGCGGTGCTGCCATTGGCCTTTGAGCCAGGGACAAGCTGGCGCTACAGCTTTGCCACCGATGTCACGGCGCGGGTAGTGGAAGTGCTGTCCGGTAAGCGTTTCGACACCTATTTGCAGGATCATGTTTTCAAGCCGCTTGGCATGGTAGATACCGGGTTTCATGTACCTGCCGAAAAGCTGGACCGCTTTGTCACCATGTATGCCCCTGCCAACCTGTTCGATCCCATGGAGCCGGGCATGAGCCGAGCAGAGGATCCCTTGACTGGACCGTACAGTCGGCCTCGCCGGATGCTGAGCGGTGGGGGTGGGCTGGTTTCGACTGTGCAGGACTACCTGTCTTTCATTCGCATGATCGTCAACGGCGGTAGCTGGAATGGTGTCACCATCCTCAATCCGGACACTCTCAGGCTCATGCGTACCAATCAACTGGCGGCCGGGGTACAGGTCGCTTTCCCCATGTGGATGATGCCCGGAACAGTATTTGGTCTTGGCTTTGCCTTGAAATCATCGGTTGGCGAGAACGAACCCGCCACATCAAAGGATGAGTACCACTGGGGCGGGATGGCGGGTACCCACTCGTGGATGGCTCCCAATGCCGGGATCACAGGTATGTGCATGACGCAGCGTATGCCTGGCTTCTGGCACCCGTTCAGTCATGAGTTCAAGGCGATGGCCTATCAGCTCGCGGGGCGATCGGCGTGAGTACGAACGATTCACCCGCAGGCGAGGCCACGGCTGCAGCACCAGCTCGGACCAACTGGCTGTTTCGCATTGCCACCTGGTTGCTCACGATCGGCTGCTTTTACCTGGTGTACGGTCGGTTGGTAGCAGCGGCAGCGCGTGACTCGCTCAGCGTCGGTGACTATCTGATTCGGTTTTTCGGGGAGGCAAACTGGCTTGCCTGGCTGGCGCTGATGATTCCGTATTCGGTGTTCTTTTTTCTCGTGGACTCTCATGTCACCTGGCGGGTCGTGAAGTGGTTCAATGCGCCTGCGCTCAAGCTCACCGATATCCTGCCGATCAGGGCGAGTGCCTACATCCTGTCGCTCGTCAACGAACAGGTTGGCAAAGGGGCAATGACACTGTATCTCCTGAAACGTCACCAGGTGCCGGGTTGGGAGGCGCTGTCCAGCATGCTCATGCTTGGATTGATGGAGGTCTATCAGCTGCTGGTGTTTTCTTCGGTCGGCGTTGTTCTCTTTTTCGGTGTGGTGCAAGCAGCCAGCATCGAGTTACCCCTCGATCAGATTCTGCCTTCGGTGTTGATAGGCGCCGCGATTCTATTGCCACTGATCATCGCGTACTTTTCCGGAGCGATTTTCAAAAACAGCACTTTCCGTGACAAACCTGTTTTGGTGGCATTTCGTCGAGCGAAGCCGATTCACTACCTGCTCATCATCCTGTTCAAAGCCCCCAATCTGATCGGCGCGATCATTGTGTACACAACATCGTTGTCACTCTTCAATGTCGACGTCAATTTTGGCCAGATGCTGGCGTTCCTGCCCGTGATCTTCCTGGCAGCTGCATTACCGCTGCCATTCCATGCCGGGGCGCTGATAATGTGGACAGTGTTATTCCCGGCCTATCCAGAGGTTGGTGTCTTCAGCATCGTGATGCACACCTTTTTTGTTCTGTTCAACGCGACCATCGGTGTGTTGTTTCTGCCCAAGGCCAACAAGGAGCTGTTTGGCTGAGGTTCAAGAGGTCGGCTTGCCGAGGTAGTTCCGAGCCCGTAGCGCCATGGATACGACAGTGCTCATGATGAGTGCCCAGGCGAATGCAGTGGTTAAGGCCGCGAGATGGTTCCAGATCGACAGGACGTGTCCACCAATGACAACGCCCGGAACCACGTAGTAGGCAATTCCGTTGATTCGACCCAATGGGTTGGGTCTGAGTGACTGACCTTTCAGTACCCTGGAATCAACGGTGTATTGAAGAAAGGCGATCGGGATGAGGCATGGCAGATAAACGGGAATGTAGTCGGCCATCGCCAGAGCCGTACATGAGCTGGTGACGAACAACGCATCTGTCGCATGATCTGCAAACCCGCCGAATGGCGTCGCCTGTCCGTAGTATCTCGCCAACGGTCCATCAAAATAGTCGGTGAGCACGGCGATGGTGAAAAGCACTGCCGCTGTTGGCCACTCGTGTTCGATGATGGCCCACGTCAGCGGAAAGATAAGTCCGAGGCGAAGCGCGGTGAGTGCGTTTGCCCACGTGGCGAGCGGCGCGGTGATCAACGTGGCTCCAGCCGGAAGAGTGCTGCACCTTCGAAAGCGACCTCGTCTGGATCCATCTCATATTTCCGAATGAATGCCTGCCGAACGACTTCCTGGGTTGCCGGATCGTCGATGCGAACCGCTTTGAGATCGTAAATCGCATTCCCGATACGAACACGCACACGTTCATCCTGCTCCATGTTTTGCGCCCAGGTGGAATCAGGGTCACTCGCACCGATGTAGAGGAAGGGGCCGACGTCCACGCCCCAGATATTCACTGAGTAAGGTTCAGCGGGATTGGTTTCCACGGTGATAATGTCCACGGCATTGATGGACGCCCAACTTTGGGGCGCCGGGATGGATTGGCCGTCGATGGCGTCACCGGGAACAGGGCCTAGCGGACCGCATCCTGCCAAGATCGCGATGCCGCCGAGAATGACGGTTCGAACTGAAATCTGCATGAGCGAGGACTGGGTGTATTCGTGCTGTAATCGTACCTCAACAACATGGAGGCGCTCATGTCGCGCGTTCTGATTACTGGCGCAAACGGACATCTCGGTCAGAGATTGATCCCCGCCTTGCCGGAAAGTTTCGAGGTCATTGCTGCCGTGCGTTCAGCAAGAGCCGCGCAGTCCATTTTTCCTCGCCAGGGTCTCGAAGTCCGGTTACTCGACTATTCGCGGTCGGAGCAATTCAGCAGCGCGCTAGCGAACGTGGATGCCGTCGTTCATCTCGTGGGTATCCTCAAGGAGACACCGGATAACAGCTACTCCAGTGCGCATGAAGAGACCTGTCAGGCACTGATTGATGGGGCGACGTTGGCCAAGGTGAAGCCGGTTGTTGTGTACATCAGCATACTCGGATCTTCCGCCGATCACGCCAACGCCTGTCTTGCTTCGAAGGGGCGAGCCGAGGACATTCTGCTGAACAGTGGGTTGCCGGTAACCATCCTGCAGGTACCCATGGTCATCGGTGCCGGAGACTACGCGAGTCATGCTCTGAAACGGCGAGCCATGGCAGCGCTGAGTGTCGGTTTGCGGATGGAGAGTCGGGAACAGCCGATACACGCCGGTGACGTTATCTCGGCCATTCTGGCGTCACTACATCAGTCACATGGCCGCCTTCAGCTGGCTGGACCTGAATCGTTGTCGCGGCGCGCGCTGGTTGGGCGTGCAGCAAGGGTTCTAGGCAGGGAGACCACAGTCCTGTCCCTGCCGTTTGCTGTTGGTGCAACAGTGGTCGGCGTCATGGAAAAGCTCATGAGTAAACCACCGGTTACGCGCGCGATGCTTGAGGTGCTGGATCACGATGATGCGATCAATCCGGAACCGGCCACGACTCGGCTCGGCATTCAACTTACCTCTCTTGACGAGATGCTAAGGCAGGCGTTGCAGTAACCAGCTGCGCATGGTCTTGGAAACCAGCTCGCTCGCGTCCTGTTGAACAAAGTGTCCGGCGCCTGGCACAGTCACCAGTGTCAGGTCCTTGTCCAGCCATTCCCAGGTGTTGTTGAGCGCGGCAGGCAGCAGAGCCTGATCATCAAGTCCGTGGAACATCAGCACCGGCATGGCGATCTTCGGCATGGTTGGCGCCGCAGCAGATGCCTGACCCTCGGCTGGTGGGCGCGGATAGTTGGCCTTGTAGAAGTTCAACATGCCTTCAAAGCTGCTGCGTGAAAATGCCTCAACGTAGACCTTTCTTGCTTCTTCATCTTTCACCCAACCGGCCAGTCCCTCGGCTGTCAGGCTTTTGTGTGCATCGGGTTGTTGAAAGCGGAAGGCATACTCGCTGTTGGCTTGTTGTGTCTTGTTGGTGGCGATTTCACGCGCGAGACCTTGTGGATGTGGCAAGTTGAGGATAATCAGATGGCTCACGAGATCCGGTCGAGACATCGCAACGTTCCACGCGACAGCGCCGCCCCAGTCATGGCCGACAACGATTGCAGATTCGGCGCCCTCGGCGGCAATCACAGCGGCGACGTCGGCAACCAGATTTGGCATCGCGTATGCAGCGACTCCAGTCGGTTGATCACTCTTGTTGTAGCCGCGCTGGTCAATGGCGGCGATGCGAAAGTGCGGCGCCAGGATTTCCATTTGATCTCGCCATGAATACCAGAAATCGGGAAATCCATGGATCATCACTACCAGTGGTCGTGTGCCATTTGCAGCACCGGTGGTGACGTAGTGAATCTTCACACCGTCGTTGGTGGCGAAGTGATCCTCCACCTCCAGGGCGTGGACGGAGCAGAACACGAAAGACAGCGCGATCAGCAAGGCAGTTCGTGGGGTCATGGTCAAAACTCCGTTCAGTGCAGGTGTCGATAGAGAAATGGCAGGCTTACGTCCATCCGGTAATCGATGCCGGAGTGAGAATCCGGGAACTCTTCGTAAGTATGGGCTATCCCGTGGCGGTTCAGTTCGCGAGACAGTTGACGCGCACCATAGTGCAGGTGGTACTGATCATGCCAGCCGCAGTCGATAAAGATGCCTTTCAGAGACTGCAGGTTTTTCACATATCGCTGCACCATGTGAACCGGATCGTGCTTGAGCCATTGACGCCAGCGGGCGGTAATCAACTCGCCGGTCTCCAGATCGAACGGTAGATGGAAGCCGTTGGGCACGTCAGGGTTCGGGTCATAGGTGGCGGCCATGCAGAGCATCATCAACGTCATTACCTCGTTTCCTGAGGGACGAGGTTTCTTCCAGATGTGTTCAAGGAAACGATGCGCCCGACCGTCGTCCAGGCCAGAGGATGATCGGGACGTCTGCTTTGGAAGCCGATATGGACCAGATTGTTGACCTGGCTCGCGGTACTTCGCCAATACGTCAAGGGCAGTCGGCCACTCCGCCCGATAACAGAAATCGAAAAAGGCGTCCCCGGAGTGGTCCGCGACAGCACCCCAGTATCTGGCGTACTTCATGCCATGGACAATTGCACCATAGCCTCCTGAAGACTTGCCGAAACAGCCGCGGTGGTCGCGCTCCGGAATTGTGTTGAAGGACTTGTCTACGAACGGAATGAGTTCGCGGGTCAGATAGTCGGCGTAGGCGCCGATGGCGGTCGAGTTGACGTACTGGTTTCCGCCAAGCGAGGTGAAACAATCCGGGAAGACG
Source organism: Klebsiella pneumoniae (assembly GCA_945878745.1). Taxonomy (GTDB): domain Bacteria; phylum Pseudomonadota; class Gammaproteobacteria; order Pseudomonadales; family Azotimanducaceae; genus SYFY01. The sequence goes on from CAMDVY010000001.1 coordinate 9,576, forward strand.
ACGATGACGGGGCCGATTTTTTTATCTTTGCTCAGTCTTGCGAGTTGTTCGGGAACGTTTTCGTCAAAGGCTTTCCACGCGACATGCGATGGTCCGGAACCCGTGTATCCCGTCAGGTCGAAGAACACGGGATAGCGTTTTTTCCCATCGATCCGATAGTTCGGGGGCAACCAGACTGGAAATGTGCGTGTTGCTGGATCGCCCAGAGGATTGTCAGCAAGCAGCGAGGAGGTGTGCTCGACCAACACAACCTGACCCGCAGGCCAGGTGGGGCGCTTGCGCATGATGAGATGTCCTGACGATTTGGCAGAAAGTGACTGCGGAGATTATCCGCAGTCACAGGCCGCCGGTGTCAAGCGGCGTCGCGAAGCGCCTGAATTCGTACTTCCAGTGGCGGGTGGGACGAGAAGAGTGCTCGGAATCCTGCCTGCAATCCGCCGGAAATTCCAAAGGCGGTCATTGACTCCGGCAGCACGGATGGCTGACCAGACGAGACGCGCAACCGCTCCAGAGCCGAAATCATCGCTGATCGGCTGGACAGTGAGGCGCCAGAGGTATCCGCACGGAACTCCCGGCGTCGCGAAAACCAGGCCACAATCATCGAGGCAAGAATGCCAAGAACCAGTTCGGCAACTATTGAAGTAACAAAGTAGCCCAGGCCGTGACCATTCTCGTTCTTGAGAATTACACGGTCTACGAAGTGGCCGATGATACGTGCGAAGAACATGACAAAGGTGTTCACCACGCCCTGGATCAGGGTCAGCGTCACCATGTCGCCATTCGCAACGTGACCGATTTCGTGGCCGAGTACCGCCTCAACTTCGGAACGACTCATGTGATCAAGCAGGCCGGTGCTCACTGCCACCAAAGCACTGTTTCGGCTGGCGCCAGTGGCGAACGCATTTGGCTGGTTCGAAGGAAATATTGCCACCTCTGGCATACCGATGCCCGCAGCTTTGGCCTGTCGTTCAACCGTTGCGAGCAGCCAGCGCTCGGTGTCGTTGCGTGGTGTTTGGATGACTTGAGCGCCTGTTCCACGCTTGGCCATCCACTTCGAAATCAGCAGCGAAATGAATGCACCACCAAACCCGATCAGGGCGCAAAAAACCAGCAGTGCCTGCAGATTCAGATCGACTCCGTTGGCCTGCAGAATCGACTCAAACCCCAGCAATCGGAAGGTGACGCTGGCGATGAGGACGACAGCAAGGTTGGTCAACAGAAAGAGGACGACGCGCATGTTCCGGATACTCCAGTCGGATAGTGTGCACCTGCAACGATATATGGGTAGGAAAGGTGAATTCAAGGCTTGGACGGAAATGCCACCGGCCGCACGGTTTCAGTGAACACGCTCGGTTATGTTCGGCCTGATAGATTCATTGGGTTCGGGTATGGCGGACGCCTTCCAGAAGCGTACAGCGGCAGAAAACGAGCTGGCGATGCTGCGCGTTGAAATCGCCAAGTGGCAGCAGCGTGTGCCGAAGATCACCGAGTTGTTGCGCAATCGTAGCGATGCGCTCGCCGCTTCGGAGCAGCTGAATCGTCAGCTGCGCAAGGCTCTCGCTGAAGAACAGGGAAAGTCCGCACAGCTCGCCGACAGGTCCGGCAATTCTGCGATGCAGGAAGGCAGCACAGAGACTGAAGAGGAAACCATCGCCCTGCGGTTTGAGTTGTTTCGTCTGAAAAAAGAACTTGGCTCGCTGGAAACCCGAAATCGGATGCTGGCGGAAACGGTGGAAGTGCTGACGCATCAGTTTTCTCATGCGAACACAGAGCTTCTGGCATTCAGACGCGCCCGTGAACTCGCGCTGGACAAGTCGCCAAACGACGCCGGAGATGCCGCCACGCATATCTCGGTCTCGCCGGCCGAACCAACTCCTCCCGATCTGCTGCAGATTCGTGGTGTCGGTATCAAGACCCGGCAGAGGCTCGCCGAAGCCGGCATCAACAGTGTCGAAAACCTCGCTTTGGTCGCGCCTGAAACGCTGGATGATCCAGCTTCCCCCTTGTTTTCCCTTGGATCGCGCATTCGACGCGAGTGCTGGGTAGAACAAGCCCGACAACTGCTGGACTTATACATCGCCCCAGCCGGTGGACTGTGACTTTGCGCTGGGTCTTTTGCGAAGAATGGTTCTCAGCACTACTGGCTAAATACACATAAACGAAGGACTTTTTCTTTCGCCTTTCCCGGGCTATAGTTCAAGAACCTGAGAACGGTCAGCTTTGCGAAGGATGGGTGATGGCGACGGAACCAACGGTTACCGTCGACTCTGAATCTCTGGACTCGCGACGCTCCGGCGAAGACCGCCGGTCGGAAATGGATAGGCGCCGTGCATCGAAAGGGTTATTCGAGCTAAGGGCCAGGCGAGATGGACTCGCTTCCGATCGAAGGCAAAATTCACGTCGCGGTGAGGGCACCGATGTGAAAGTTCGCTGGTATGCGTTTTGGCGACGTACGGAAAGTCTGTAGTCGGCGACAGCAAGACGGCGGATAAAAATAATGAGAACAAAGCACGCCATTGTGTTGTTGGGCTGTCGTGCGACCCCTGTTTCTATTGATCTTATCTGCGAGGAATTAATGAAAAACGCGCACGTCCGGGTGTTGGCCGTGGTCTTGGCCATGCTTTCCCCTGTGTGTATCGCGGCGGGTAATGCTGTGCAAGGCAAGGCAGCCTATGCGGTCTGCTCTGCCTGCCATGGCCAGAACGGTGAAGGCAACATGGCGATGAATGCGCCCCGGCTGGCTGGCCAGGAAGGCTGGTATCTGGTGCGACAGCTGGAAGCCTACAGACTCGGTCATCGAGGCACCAAACCCGGTGACACCTTTGGCATGCAGATGCGGCCCATGGCAAGCACCGTGTCCACGCCTGCAGCGATCGAGAATCTGGTGGCCTATGTAGAGTCACTCCCCGTCGCCAGGAACGCACCGACAGTGAAGGGTGACTCTGCAAAAGGTAAGGTCGCTTATGCGGTGTGTGCAGCTTGTCACGGGCAAAAAGCTGAAGGGCTTGAGCAAATGGGCGGACCCCGACTGGCCGGGCTTGACGACTGGTATCTCCAGCGTCAGATCCAGAATTTCAAGAAGGGTCTGCGCGGTTACCATCCAGAGGATGTCTTTGGCCGTCAGATGTCACCAATGGCAGCAACCCTTGCCGATGACGCGGCGATCGGCAACGTCGTCGCCTACATCAACACGTTGAATTGATCGCAGTTTGTCGTCGCGTCTCACCGTTGATCTGAGTGCGTTAGGCGATAACTTTCGAACCCTCAGCCGGTACACCTCCTGTGGAGCGGTGCTCAAGGCGGATGCCTACGGCATGGGCGCAGGTGAGGTCGGACGCCATCTTCAAAGTCTGGGCTGTGGCGACTTCTTTGTTGCCAGTGCTGTCGAAGGCGCAGCGCTGAGACGGTCCCTGACTCGTTCTCCAAGGATCCATGTGTTCGCGGGGGCAATTGAATCCACTGTCGACATGCTGCGTGAACATGACTTGCGGCCGGTCCTCAACACGGTTGATCAACTGGATGCCTGGCGGGCGCGCGGGCGAGGGCTGCCATGCAGCATCCATGTAGATACCGGTATGGCTCGATTGGGTTTACCGTGGAATGAGGTCGAAAGACTCAATTTTATTGGACTATCGCTCGAGTCAGTGCTTACTCACATGGCCTGCGCGGACGAACCCGAACACCCGTTCAACGACATCCAGCTCGATCGGTTTGGCGCTGTGCTGCCTCACTTCCCGCACGCCTCGATCAGCCTGGGTAATAGCCCGGCCATCCTGTCCGGTTACCATGATCGCTTCGACCGACCTCATCTGGGGCGCCCGGGTATAGCCCTTTATGGTGGAAACCCTTTCGCGAAGCTGGCCAATCCGATGCGGGCTGTGGCGTTGGTTGAAGCCCGGATTTTGCAGGTTCGGCGGGTGCCTCGGGGTGAATCTATCGGCTACGGCGGCACATATGTCACACCCAGGGACGCCGAAATAGCAACGCTTGGGATTGGTTATGCCGATGGAATTCCGCGTGCGTTGTCGAACGTCGGGAGTGTCGCCGACAACGTCAGACGATTCCCCATCGTCGGTCGGGTGAGCATGGATCTTCTCCAGGTTGACATCACTGACAGCGGATTGGGTGAGGGAGACTGGCTTGAAGTTTTTGGTGGCAAGATCTCTCTGGATGAAATGGCCGCGTCTGCCGGTACTTTCAGTTACGAGATCCTGACCCGAATTGGTCCCCGCATGGAGCGTGTCTACTGCTCCTGAGGACCGCTTGAAGGCATGAGTTGTTCGAGTGATTCAGGCGAGTGACCCGCAGCCGTCAAGGCATCGCGCATAGCGCCGACGATATCGCCTCGCTGACGACGAATAATGCCCCGATTGAATGCAGCGAGCGGTGTTGGTTTGGTCAGCAGGGCATCGGTGTAGGCGCTCTCGGCTGCCACCAGATCTCCTTCAAGCCAGGCCAGGTAACCGAGTGTCATGCGGGCGTCGATGTCAGCGGGATGCATGCGGATTGCTTCCGTCAGATCAGTCCTCGCGGCGGCCCGATTGTCCTGGCGAATCCGCAGAATCGCTCGGTTGTTCAGGATTGCAGCAGAGGCTTCAGGTGTCTTTGTTTCAGCCAAGGCTGTCGAGCAATAGCCGATGATTCTGTCGTTGATTTCCAGATCGGTGGACTCTGAAGCGGCTTGAAAACAGACCTGCGCCATATCGAAGTCGACAGCGGATGGTTGAGCTGCAATGACAAGAGTCGCAAGTGCAGACGTGGTCAGGAAAGTGATTGTGCGTAACATAAGCCCGGATTCTAACTGAGCAACTCATCGGGGAGAGCAGGTCATGGGGGCACCAAGTGTAAATAAGAAGGGACTGCTGGCAGGAAAGGTCGCAGTTGTCACCGGAGCAAGCCGCGGAATTGGCGAGGCGATTGCGCTGCGTTATGCGATGGAGGGTGCGCGTGTTGTTGTCTCCGCTCGCACTGTCGAAGAAGGTGATCACATCCTGCCAGGCAGTATCAGTGCGACCGTTGCGCGCATTCGGGCTGCAGGTGGCGAGGCGATTGCAGTGCGTTCCGACCTGTCAAAGGAGGAGGATCGACTGGCGCTGATCGATGCCGCCGAAGCCGCCTTTGGTCCGGTCGACATCCTGGTCAATAACGCTGCGGTGACTTTTTATTCACCAGTGGCCAGTTTTTCCGAAAAGCGTTTTCGACTGATGATGGATGTGCAGGTATGGGGGCCATTCCAGCTCGCTCAGCGGGTACTGCCTGGCATGGTGACGCGAGGTAGCGGCTGGATTCTCAACATTTCATCACACGCAGCGATTCATCCGGAGAAGACTCTCGGCCGTTCGGGTGGCGCGGTCTATGGGATGTGCAAGGCAGCACTCGAGCGGTTTACGACGGGTCTGGCCGTCGAACACTACAACGACGGTATCGGCGTCAATGTGATATCACCCGGTCTGGTGGCGACCCCGGGCGCCGTCCATCACAACCTGATCAACGAACAGAGCAAACATCGGGTAACTCCGGTTGAACACATGGCGGAAGCCTGTTTGCGACTTGTGCATGGAGATTCGAAACAGCTCACCGGTCGCATCGACTATGCTGATGCAGTGATGAAGGAATTCAATCTGCAGGCTGCGGGTCTGATATGACCTGATCCCGTCCGGTTGATGAAACGAGCGTGGAGGTGGTGGTGCAGATTGGTGTACCGAAGGAAATCAAGGTTCACGAATATCGGGTCGGCCTGTCACCGGCTTCCGTGCTTGAACTGACCAGGGCTGGGCACTCAGTACTGGTTGAGCATGGTGCGGGCGAAGGCATAGGTTTTACCGATCAGCAGTACAAAGCTGCAGGCGCGCTGCTCGGTAGCGTAGACGATGCGTTTGCCGCAGAACTTGTTGTCAAAGTCAAAGAACCACAACTGCATGAATGCGCGCGGCTCAGTGCGGGACAGATCCTCTTCACCTACCTGCATCTGGCTGCGGATCCGTCGCAGGCGCAGGCGCTGATGGCATCGGGAGCCACGGCAATCGCTTATGAAACTGTGGCAGGGCCGCACGGTGGATTACCTCTGCTAAGCCCCATGAGTGAAGTTGCCGGACGCATGTCGATTCAGGTCGGCGCCTGGTGCCTGCAAAGGGCCAATGGCGGGCGAGGCACACTGCTTGGTGGCGTTCCTGGCGTACAGCCTGGACGCGTGGTGATTCTCGGCGGTGGCATCGCTGGCGCCAATGCAGCAGCCATGGCAGTCGGTATGCAGGCTGAAGTTGCGATTCTCGAGAAGTCCGTCGAACGTATGCGTACGCTGGTGGATCATTTTGAAGGACGCGCTCGCGTGTTGATGGCGTCAGCCGACGCCATTGAAGAGCATGTTCACGATGCAGACCTCGTGGTGGGCGCCGTACTGATTCCAGGTGACAGCACGCCAAAACTGGTTTCACGTGAGTTGGTCAGGCGCATGCCAAATGGCGCGGCGATGGTCGATATTTCCATAGACCAGGGCGGCTGTTTCGAGACGAGTCGGCCAACTACCCACGATCAGCCCATATTCGTCGACGAAGGGGTCGTGCATTACTGTGTTACCAACATGCCAGGCGCAGTAGCAAGAACATCAACGCTGGCGCTGAACAACGTGACGTTGCCCTATGTCAAGGTGCTGGCCGATCTCGGCTGGCAGCGCGCACTGGCGCAAGACCCGGGATTCGCGAGCGGATTGAATGTGCAGGCCGGTGAGGTCAAGCATCCTGCCGTGCGTCATGCGCTGAAGTTGCCACCGCTGAACTGAACAATATCCGGTGCCGCGCCGTCGGTGATCACGTAAAGTGCTGGTGGAATGCACTTTGCGAAACCTCACCAACATGACTAATCCGCTGCATAACGAATTTCCCGCTGACTCGATTGAAGCCAAGGATCTGCAGCACCTGCTGCATCCGACAACGAATCTGAAGCAATTTCACGCCACTGGTCCAAAAGTGCATGCCCGTGCGAAAGGCGTGTATCTCTGGGACAACCATGGCAAGCAGTATCTCGAAGGGATGTCCGGGCTGTGGTGCACCGCTTTGGGCTATGGCGAAGAAGCACTGGTCAAGGTGGCGACAGAGCAGATGCGTACGCTCTCGTACTCACAGCTGTTTGGTGGCAAGACCAACGAGCCAAGCGTTCTGCTCGCCGAGAAACTGAAGGCGATGATGCCGTTTGCAGCAGGACGTGTGTTCTTTGGCTTGTCAGGCAGTGACGCAAACGACACGCAGATGAAACTCATGTGGTACTACCACAATGCCATCGGCAAACCGGGCAAGAAGAAGATCATCAGTCGCTGGCGAGGTTACCACGGGGTGACCGTCGCATCGGGTTCATTGACTGGCCTGCCGTACTTTCATACGCACTTCGATCTGCCGATTGCCAACGTGCTTCATACGGATGCACCGCACTATTACCGAGCGGGCCAAGCCGGTGAGACAGAAGCTGAATTTGTGCGCCGTATTGTCAGCAATCTTGAAGCGTTGATCCTGAAGGAGGGTCCGGAGACCATCGCCGCGATGATCGCGGAGCCCGTAATGGGTGCTGGTGGCGTCATCGTCCCGCCCGCCGGATATTTCCCTGCGGTGGCGGAAGTGCTCCGCAGGCACGATATCGCCTTGATCGACGATGAGGTGATCTGCGGTTTTGGTCGCACCGGGCAACCATTTGGGGCGCAAACACTGGGAATGAAACCAACCACCATGTCGGTGGCCAAGGCGTTGTCTTCGGCATATCTGCCGATCAGCGCGGTGATCATCCCTGAGTACATGTACGAACCCATGGTCGAGCTGTCCGCGAGCATGGGCACCTTTGCGCATGGCTTCACCTATTCCGGACACCCGGTATGTGCGGCGGTGGCGCTGAAAACGCTGGAGATCTTTGAGGAGCGGCAGATCTTCGCGCATGTCGCGAACGTTGCAGAGGTGTTTCAGCAACGACTGAGGGCATTTGCGGATCACCCGCTGGTTGGCGAAGTTCGTGGAGTCGGCCTGATAGGTGCGGTCGAACTGGTGCAGGACAAGGCGACAAAACAGGCGTTCGCGGGTAAACAGGGTGTCGGCGCCTATTGTGTACAACGCGGTGAGGCGAATGGCCTCATCGTGCGCAATCTGGGTGACTCGATAGCATTCTGTCCTCCGCTCATCATCAGCGAAGCTCAGATCGATGAGCTCTTCACCAAGTTCGAAGTTGCGCTGAATGAGACATCGGCCTGGGTCAGGGCCGGTTGCTGAAGATGTTCTGCCGGCGCTGCGTATGCGCTGGCAAAGTCAGGCGCTAGACCCAAAAGCTACCTAAGGATTTGGGGGGAACCAAGCATGCAGGCGTCAGATCTTTTTGTTCAGTGCCTTGAGGCAGAGGGGCTCGAGTACATCTTTGGAGTGCCGGGTGAAGAAAATGCCCACTTCATGATGTCACTCGAAGAGTCCAAGACCATCCGTTTTGTTCTCACCCGACACGAACAAGGCGCGGCCTTCATGGCAGAGATCTATGGACGCCTCACTGGCAATCCGGCGGCCTGCCTCGGCACGCTTGGTCCCGGGGCCACCAATCTCATCACCGGTGTTGCCGACAGCAATATGGATCGGGCGCCGATGCTGGTGCTGACCGGCCAAGGCTCGACCCGTCGGCTGCACAAGGAATCGCATCAGGTCATGGACGTGGTTGCCATGTTCCGTCCTGTCACAAAGTGGGCCGATACCATTCGGCACGCTGACACCATTCCTGAAATGGTACGCAAGGCGATTCGCATTGCGCGTACCGAAAAGCCGGGTGCCGTACATCTGGAATTACCGGAAGACATAGCCAAACATCCAACCAATGCGCTGCCGATGAAGCCCGTGCGCTTTCGTCGCCCCGTGCCTGATGACAAGGTTGTGAACAATGCCTTTGAGGTCCTCAGCAAGGCCAAGAAGCCCATCATCATTGCTGGTAACGGATGCGTCCGGAAGCGTGCGAGCAAGCAGCTGAGAATGCTGTGTGAGAAAACCGGCATCGGTGTCATCAGCACCTTTATGGCGAAGGGGTGTGTCGACATGGATGCAGACTACTGTCTGTACACCGTAGGGCTCGGCACCAAAGACCGAATGAATTTTGCCATCGATGAGGCAGATGTCGTCCTGGCACTGGGTTTCGATATGGTGGAGTATCACCCTCGTCTGTGGAACCCGAGCAAGACCAAGACGATCATCCATGCGGATTTTCTCCCCGCAGAAATCGATGAGCACTATCACCCGCAAGTCGAAGTAGTTGGTGATCTTGGACACTTCCTGTGGATGCTCAACGAACGTGTCAACGCAGCACCCAACCTCAAGTTCGACCTGGCCAATCAGAGAAATGCCAGAGAGGTGATGAAGGCCGACCTCGAAGAATACAAGGACGATGACCAGAAGGGTCGGATCCGACCGCAGAAAGCGATCTGGGATTCTCGAGCGGTGCTTGGTCCCAACGATATTCTTCTGTCGGATGTGGGTGCCCACAAGATGTGGATAGCACGCCACTACCACTGCCATGAACCCAACACCTGTCTGATCCCCAACGGATTCTGTTCGATGGGCTTTGCGCTACCTGGCGCGATCGCAGCCGCTTTGGTTCATCCGGATCGTCGCATTCTCGGTATCAGTGGTGATGCCGGTTTCCTGATGAACGTACAGGAAATGGAAACCGCCACCCGTCTTGGCGTCAACATCGTCATGATGGTCTGGGAAGACAATGCTTATGGCCTCATCGCCTGGAAGCAGACCAATGAGTTTGGCCGCCATACTGACCTCTCATTTGGCAATCCCGAATGGCTAGGTCTTGCCAAAGCGTTTGGCTGGAGCGGCCACCGCTGTGAAAACAGCGCTGATCTGCAAGCGACGCTGGAAGCAGCCTTCAATGAGCCAGGCCCGAGTCTGGTGGTCATTCCGATCGACTATCGCGAAAACCCCATTTTGACGAAGAAGCTTGGTGAGTTGACGGCGACCATTTAGCCACGCCGCACAAACCTGATTGCGCGCTGCCAGCGCGCATTGGGGTTCACGGCTAGACGGCTCCCGGACAGCCTGCGAAACTCGAGGCTCACCAAAGCGGAATCCCCGATGGCCAGGATCGGAACTGCGGTGGATGTGCGAAGTGACAGTTACCTCGCCAACGCCACCCATCATCGAAAGCTCACAGATGAACTGAACGAACTCGTGTCACGCATTGCGCTCGGCGGTGATGAACGATCGCGTGCCCGTCATGTGGAGCGTGGAAAGTTGCTGCCACGTGAGCGTGTTCGTCGTGTACTCGACAATGGCTCTCCCTTTCTGGAAATCGGCCAGCTCGCTGGACATCAGTTGTATGAAGACTGGTTGCCCGCCGCAGGATTGATAGCCGGAATAGGACGAGTTGCTGGCATCGAATGCATGATCGTTGCCAACGATGCGACGGTGAAGGGTGGCAGTTATTACCCGATCACGGTGAAAAAACACCTGCGTGCACAGGAAATTGCCGCAGAAAATCACCTGCCGTGCATCTATCTGGTCGACTCGGGTGGCGCGTTTCTGCCTGAGCAAGCGGGGGTTTTTCCCGATCGAGAACACTTCGGGCGAATCTTTTTTAACCAGGCGAATCTGTCGGCGGCAGGCATTCCGCAGATCGCGGTCGTTATGGGGTCCTGTACCGCTGGCGGCGCCTATGTTCCGGCGATGTGTGATCAATCGATCATCGTGCGTAATCAAGGCACGATCTTTCTCGGTGGTCCGCCACTGGTCAAAGCCGCAACCGGAGAAATCGTCGATGCAGAAAGCCTGGGTGGCGGAGACGTGCACAGCCGCATATCAGGCGTGACCGACTATCTGGCTGAAAACGACGAACATGCATTGATGCTGGTGCGTGAAGCGGTCAGTCATAGCATGCCGTTGTACGACACGACCGTCGCAGTTCAACCCTCCCAAGCGCCCGCGTTCGCAGCGGAAGAACTGTATGGCATCCTGCCGCGAGACACGCGTACACCGGTAGATGTCAGGGAAATCATTGCGCGGTTGGTAGATGGTTCGGAGTGGCACGAATTCAAGCGTACCTACGGTGAGACCCTGGTCTGTGGTTTTGCTCACATTGACGGTATGCCGGTCGCGATCATCGCCAACAACGGCATTCTGTTTTCCGAGTCCGCGCTGAAAGGCGCTCACTTTATTCAATTGGCGGATCGTCGAGGCATTCCACTGGTTTTTCTGCAGAACATCACCGGCTTCATGGTCGGCCGGAAGTATGAAAATCAGGGCATTGCCAAAGATGGCGCCAAGATGGTGACGGCCGTTGCCTGTGCGCGAGTGCCGAAGTTCACGGTGGTGATTGGCGGCTCGTTCGGCGCTGGAAACTATGCAATGTGCGGTCGTGCCTATGGCGCACGTTTTCTCTGGATGTGGCCGAACGCGCGCATTTCTGTGATGGGCGGTGAACAGGCCGCTCACGTTCTTGCCACGGTTCGCGAAGAGGGAATGACCCAACGCAAGCAAATCTGGGATGCACAGGACAAGACTGCGTTCATGGATGACATTCGCGCACGGTACGACGCTGAAGGACATCCGTTCTACGCCAGTGCGAGACTTTGGGATGACGGTGTGATCAGTCCGGTCGACACACGCAGGGTGCTGGCGCTGGCACTGGCGGTTGCCTGTCGTCGCAGCAAATCACCACGCTCAACCTTTGGCATATTCAGGATGTAATGACATGCGAAGTCTGCTGATTGCCAATCGGGGAGAAATTGCCTGTCGCATCATGCGCACTGCCAGCTTGCTCGGCATACGCACCATTGCGGTGTACTCGGAGGTTGATGCGAATTCGATGCATGTTCGGCTGGCTGATGAGGGGTACTGCATCGGACCGGCGGCAGCCCTGCAAAGCTATCTGAATATTCCAGCGCTGATTGAAGCCATTAAGGCATCAGGCGCTGATGCCGTGCATCCGGGATACGGTTTTTTGTCAGAGAACGAGGCCTTTGCTGCTGCGGTGGTCGAAGCTGGCGCCGTGTGGGTCGGCCCGGATGCTGCTTCGAGACGCATCATGGGTTCGAAGATTGAGGCCAAACGAACGGTCTCTGCGGCGGGTACGCCAGTCGTCCCGGGTTACAACGGTGATGACCAGAGTGAAAAAGTACTCATCGAACAAGCGGAGCGCGTTGGGTTTCCACTGTTGATCAAAGCATCAGCGGGTGGTGGTGGAAAGGGCATGCGGGTTGTCCGTAGTGCTTCGGCGTTCACCGAGGCACTGGCTGGTGCCAGGCGTGAAGCCAAGAACGCATTCAATGATGACCGTGTTCTTCTAGAGCGCTATCTAACCGCGCCCAAGCACATCGAGGTTCAGATCCTTGCTGATCAGCATGGCAACACGCTGCACTTGTTCGAACGTGACTGCTCTGTGCAGCGTCGACATCAGAAGGTCATTGAAGAGGCGCCAGCACCCTCCGTCGATGCGCAGTTGCGGGAGCGGCTTGGCGCTGCGGCTGTGGCGGCCGCGAGAAGCGTGAATTACGTAGGCGCGGGCACCATCGAGTTCATAACCGAGAACGGTGAGTTCTTTTTCATGGAAATGAACACGAGGCTTCAGGTTGAACACCCGGTGACGGAAGCGATCACCGGGCTCGACCTGGTGGAGTGGCAACTTCGAATTGCTGCCGGTGAAAAGCTGCCGTTCAGTCAGGCGGATCTCAGGATCACCGGGCACGCCGTCGAAGCTCGGGTCTACGCTGAAAATCCCTCCCGCCGATTCCTGCCCTCGACTGGAAGGTTGTTGCGTGTGTCTTTCCCTGCAGATGTACGTGTCGATAGTGGCGTGCGCAGTGGCGACTCGGTGAGCATCCACTATGATCCGATGATCGCCAAGGTAATCGCTCATGGCAGCTCTCGCGCTGAGGCGATCGGACGACTGCGCAGGGCGCTCGCGTCCTCTGAAATCTGTGGTGTTCAGCACAACACCGGCTATCTGGTCAGTGCGCTGGCTGAGCCAGATTTTGTCGGCGGTCACTACACGACCGGATTTGCGGACGCACATCATGAGTCGCTCATTGCTGTGGATGAACAGCCTTTTCTGATGGCCGCTGCGATTGCGACAAATCATCGCACGGAGAGTCGTGGGCCGTGGGATGCCACTGATGGTTTTGCGCCAAACCTTGGTCAAGGTGTTGAGTGCGATTTGTTGATTGGGGAGACCAGGGCTTCAGTACGACTGCCAGGCAAGGGTGAAAGGAACCAGATCGTGCCTGGCGTCGTTCAAGTGGATACGAACACTGTTCGTATGGAATTCAAACATCAGGCGCGATCCGTAAAGGCAACCGTGCTACGTGACGGGAAGGTGATGCATGTGATCATCGATGGCACGACCCTGATCGTCCGTGATCTGGCGACTGACATCGATCGTTTTGTCCTGACCGGCGTTCGGACCGGCGGGATTGTTGCGCCGCTGCCGGGACAGGTCCTGCAACTCAAGGTGAAAGCGGGTGATCAGGTTCGTGAGGGCGATCTTCTGGCGATCATCGAGGCGATGAAGATGGAACACTCGATCCGGTCACCGCGGGACGGCAAAGTGTCGGCGGTGCACTGCACGGAGGGCGGCAGGGTGGACGAAGGCGCTGAGTTGATCACACTTGATCCGGAGGAGTGATCGTCGCTGAGGGGTTTCCAGTCTGTGCCAACACCCAACGGCAAAAAAACTGGCCTTGTTCGTGGACGTCTAAAGGCATGGAAACTGCGCTGTTATGGTTGGGATCGGCGGGTATAATCCCCGCGCTTCCGAAGCGCTCAATTGATCTGAAGGAGAGAAAGACGGTGACTCAACCGGCTCATCTGAAATCCGGCATTTACATCACAGGACTGTTGCTCGGTGCGTTGTTGTTTGCGCCCTATGCGTCAGCCGTGCCGCCGGGCACGCAGGACGAAATTCGCACCAGGCTCCAACCCGAAGGTTCGGTATGCCGAAAGGGCGATGATTGTGGCACGGCAGCGGCAGCTGTAGCGACTGGCCCCCTGACAGGCGATCAGGTGTACAACCAGTTCTGTTTTGCCTGCCATGCGACGGGCGTCAGCGGGGCACCAGCCTTTGGCAATGCTGAGCAATGGGCGCCTCGCGCAGCGAAAGGAAGGGATGCACTTCTCAAGACGTCAATCGACGGTATAAATGCCATGCCAGCCAAAGGCACGTGCGTCAACTGTTCCGATGATGACCTGAAAGCGGGAATCCAGTACATGCTGGACGGCAGCGCAGGCTAGTTGAGTTGGCTAATCGCCCGGAGCCCGGGCGCGTGAGGGGTTTAGAATTTCCTTAACCAGATACGCCCTGATCCCAATTCAATGACCGATAGGACAGCGCTTCCGCGATGTCCACAGCTTCGATGGTCTCCGCCGTGCGCAGGTCTGCGATCGTACGCCCTACGCGCAACATCTTGTCGTAGCTCCGAGCGGAGAGGTGTTGCCGTTCGACTGCGGCGTGTAACAACGCCGCGGCCGTCGGTGCGAGTGTCGCGTGCTCGCGAGTAGCGCCCGGGTCGAGCGCGCCGTTGAGGCAACCCTGCCTGCGCAACTGTAGTTTTCTTGATTCTGCAACCAGCTGTTTCGGGGCAACTTCCTTCGTCGTTCCAGTGTTTGCCAGAGCGTTTGCCGATAGCTCACTCACTCTCAGGTGCAGATCGATACGATCGAGCAGGGGACCTGACACCCTGCGTTGATAACGAAGTCTCTCCTGACTGCTGCACCGGCAGGTTTCCTTTCGACACGTCCGACCGGCCGGGCAAGGATTCATGGCAGCGATGAGCTGGAACACGGCCGGGTACCGAAGACGGAAGCGAGCACGGGACAGGTGAATCTCTCCGGATTGCAGCGGTTCTCGCAAGTGTTCGAGAACGCTGGGTGAGAAGTGGGGCAGCTCGTCCAGAAACAGGACGCCATGATGGCTGAGGGAGATCTCTCCTGGTCGAGCCTGCGGGCCACCGCCAACCATCGCGGCCGAGGTAGCCGTGTGGTGAGGGGCGCGCACCGGAGGGCGCCGTACCGCCGGTGAGACTACCGCTGCGGCTGAGTGAATCGCGGCGACTTCAACGGTCTGCTCGTCAGCCAGATCCGGCAACAATTCGGGCAAGGCCCGAGCAAGCATGCTTTTGCCGGCGCCGGGTGGTCCGATCATGAGAAGGTGATGTGCTCCGGTCGCTGCGACCAGCAGCGCGCGTTTGGCAGCTTGTTGACCGATGATCTGCGAGTAGATTTCGGGTGCATCGATCTTCAAAGGATCGGCGACTGTCGTTGCGACAGATTTGATGGGTTGACCCTGCAGCAGGGCGAGTACGTCGCGCAGTGAGTCGACTCCGACTACATCGAACACCGCATGATGAAATTCGTTGATGTTTGCCGCGGGAACAACCAACTTTCTGCCGCAATCACGAGCCGCCAATGCGGCGCAAAGCGCGCCACGGACGCCTCTGATCTCGCCGTAGAGACCAAGCTCACCCACGAACTCAAAGCCCTTGAGGGATGCTTCGCGAATGGTGCCGTTGGCGGCCAGGATACCCAGTGCGATGGCCAGGTCGTAACGTGTTCCTTCTTTGGCGAGATCGGCGGGTGCCAGATTCACGACAATCCGTTGATCCGGGTACGGCAGGCCGCTGTTTTGAATCGCACTCTTGACGCGAATTCTCGACTCCCGAAGCGCTGATTCCGGCAGCCCGACCAGGGTAAAACCGGGAACCCCAGGCTGGAGATGGGTTTCGACCGTGATCAGCGGGGCATCGAGACCGAGTTGGGCTCGAGTGAGAATACTCTGCAAGCGCACGGTACGAGTTTCACCGACCGGTTTTGTTGCTTTCGATGAGCAGGGCCAGCTGCTGTTCGAGGCGGGCAACTTGTTGCTGCATGGTCTCCAGTTCTGACTTCAGTCGATCGAACTCCAGCTTTGGAACAAGCTGCAGGCGGTTCAGGAAGGTCTCGGTGCGGTCGCCCGCCGGCGAGAGAAGTTGCTGGTCTATTGCGCCAGTCAGGGCGCCAAAAGCAGTTTGCGCCGTCTGCAGTAGAGCATCGAGAGGATGTTTGGCTTCCATTAGGCGCTCCACGCAATAACAATAGGTGGTCATGGTATGTTGATCCAGGGGCTGGACCAAGCGAGCAAGTCCTTCAACGCTGTGAGCCAGTGACCCGTCACCGCAGAAAGCCATGATCAAGCGCGCCGGTTTTACGCCAAGTTTGGCGCATTTGGTGATAATTCTCCGTTAAATGTAGGCTTGCCTGCTCGGTTCGCTCAAACTGGGCTGATGCAAAGCGGAACCTAATGACTGAGTTGGGTCCTAACCGAAGGAGTGTGAGATGAAATTGATTACGGCCATCGTCAAGCCATTCAAGCTCGATGACGTGCGCGAAGCGCTGTCGGATATCGGCGTACAAGGCATGACAGTTACCGAGGTAAAGGGCTTTGGTCGCCAGAAAGGGCATACCGAACTGTATCGTGGCGCCGAGTATGTCGTCGATTTTCTGCCGAAAGTGAAGATCGAAGTGGCCATCGATGACAGCATGCTCGATCAAGTACTCGAGACGATCACCAAGACTGCCAGCACAGGCAAAGTCGGTGACGGGAAGATCTTCGTGATGAACCTGGAAGAGGTTGTTCGTATTCGTACCGGTGAAACCGGACCGGCGGCAGTTTGACGCGGACTTGCACAATTCGAGTCGTGTTCTATAACTACCGGCGTCAATTGGATGTTGTGGAGGCATGAACAGAATGAGTACGACCCCAGATATCGATACCGCGCTTTCCGTTGAAGGCACTTCCCACTCAGCCAAGGTAAAGGCAGGTGTGCGAAAAAATATTGCCAATGATGTGGAGGCTTTCCTGCGTCAGGGCGGCAAAATCGCCGAGGTCCCCAAAAATTTCCGAGCCGATCCCCCGCGCAAGCCCGAGAGCAACTACGGGCGTGGCTCGATCTGATCAGACTGGCTTTGCAGCCTTCGGAATGTGGGTAAGATGCCCGGCCTCTGAAACAGGTAGTGGCTGATGAAGTATATGAGCACCCGTGGCGGGGTCCACGGGGTGAGCTTCCAGGATGCGGTCATGATGGGTCTTGCTGACGATGGCGGCTTGCTCATCCCCGAGACCCTGCCCGATGTCAGACCTATGCTCGCGGCATGGCGAGGCCTGTCGTACATCGAGTTTGCCAAGCGGTTGCTGGTCTTGTTTGTCGACGATATCGAGCCTGCTGTGCTGGCTCGCCTTGTCGACGAGGCGTACGCCAGTTTTACCGAACCAGACGTGGTGCGATTAGCGCCGGTTGGCGATGTCACCGTGCTGGAACTCTTCCATGGTCCGACACTGGCGTTCAAGGACGTCGCGTTGCAATTGCTCGGCGGCCTGTTTGCTCATGTACTCGGCGCGCGTGGCGGCCACCTCAATATTCTCGGCGCCACGTCCGGAGATACCGGCAGTGCTGCAATCGCCGGCGTTCAAGGCCGGCCAAACGTTGACATTTTCATACTCTACCCATTGGGCCGAGTAAGTCCCCTGCAAGAGCTGCAGATGACGAGCGTACCGGACGCCAACGTGCATTGTCTGGCTATCGAAGGCAGCTTTGATGATTGTCAGTCCATCGTCAAAACGATCTTTGGTGATTTAAAGTTCAAGCACGCCCATTCGTTGGGAGCTGTCAACTCGGTTAACTGGGCTCGCGTATTGGCACAGGTTGTTTATTACGGCTATGCGAGTCTTCGATTTGACGAGTCGCCGACGTTCGCTGTGCCCACCGGGAATTTTGGGAATGTGTTTGCCGGTTACCTGGCCAGCAGGATGGGCTTTCCCATACACAAGCTGGTACTTGCGACCAATGAGAACGACATCCTGGCGCGCTTCTTTGCCACAGGCGAGTACGCTCGAGGAGAGGTGCGATTCACGCATTCACCAGCCATGGATATTCAGGTAGCCAGCAATTTCGAACGCTATCTTTTTTATCTCCTTGGTGAGAACCCGGAGCGCGTGAGTGCGTTCATTCAGCAATTCCAGTCCGCTGGACACGCAAGTCTTGGTGCTCCACCAGATGACCCGCTCTTTCTATCGACAGCGGTAACTAACAAGGATACGGAAACAACCATTCGCGACACGTTTGCGAAAACCGGCTATGTCTCCGATCCGCATACTGCAGTTGGTTTGTCAGCCGCGCGGCGATTCACTGAGCTCAGACCGATGGTGTGCATCGGTACTGCACATCCTGCGAAGTTCCCGGAAGTGGTTGATGCCGTCCTGAAGCCTGGCAGTGCGATTCACCCTGACCTCGAGAAACTCCGGGGTCGTCCACCTCGGCGTACGATCCTGGCTGCGGATGTAGAAGCCGTAAAGACGATCGTGCGGGAACGAGGTCACTGATCGCGGCCGACAGCGGGATATCGATGTTCGAAAGGCACCCCTGTCGTTAGGCGCAGACTCCTGCCCCGGACTAGTTGATGGAAGAAATCGCTGCTGGTATTTCCCGCAATGCGTGAACGATGCGGGTCGGCCGAATGGCGCCTTCAGGCAGACCCTTGCGAGTGAGATCGACCCAGATCGTATGCATGCCGACGCCGTGTGCACCGGCGATGTCATCATCGAGATGGTCACCAATATGCACTGCGCCCTCTGGTCGTGTACCCGTCCGCTCCAGCGCAGCCAGGAACATGTCCGGGTGCGGTTTTCCTCTGCCAACTTCCGCTGCCGAGTAGGCGAAAGAAAAATAGCGATCAAGTCCGAGACGAGTAATGTCCGCGTTGCCATTCGACAGTGCGGCCAACATGTAACTGTTGGAGAGCGTAGCCAAGGTCGTCAGTGCATCCTCGAAGTAGTTCACCTGATGACGGCCGTCCATGAACACGTCGAATGCCTTGCGTGCGAGGCGCTCCGCGCTCGCACTGCCATGTCCACACGACTCGATGGCCCTTTGGGTGATCAACACGCGCAAGGCTGAGAGGTTGTGTTTAAGCTCTGGGTGATTAGAGAGCACCTGGGTGCGAATTTCAGTAAGGCCGTTAGAGTTGTAAAGATCCACAACTTCCGGGACGTGCTCCCGCAGCCAGGCGCGCATCGATTGTTCAGCTGCGACGATGACCGAATCGACGTCCCACAAGGTGTTGTCAAGATCAAAAGTGATCAAAGAGGTCAACGTCAGTCCTCGGCTTTGTTTGCGGGACGCTGGTGCGCACGTGGATGTGCCTTGTCGTAGACTTCGGCCAGGTGCTGGAAGTTCAGATGTGTATAGACTTGGGTTGTCGATAGATTGGCGTGGCCCAACAATTCCTGTACGGCGCGCAGGTCGCCGGATGATTCCAGAACATGACTTGCGAAGCTGTGTCTGAGCATGTGTGGGTAGGGAGCATCGGTCTGCAGCTGTCGGCTTGCCATCACCTTCAATTGCCGCTGAACCGTACGTGGGCTGATGCGCGCGTTCTTGCGGCCGGTAAACAGAGGCGACTCCGGGGTCGTCAGACCACGAGTGTCCAGCCACGTTGAGAGCGCAGTCGTTGAGTGGCTGCCCAGCGGCACCTGGCGAGTCTTGTTGCCTTTGCCGGTTACCACGACGAATCCTTCGCGCAGATCAAGATCGCCAATATCTGCATTGACGAGTTCTGCCAACCGCAGACCGCTGCCGTAGAGCAGTTCCATCATCGCGCGATCACGCTTCTCCAGGTCAGTCTTCGGTTGACTGGAAAGTAGCTGCTGCACCTGATCCGTATCGAGCACGGACGGCAATCGGGTTTTACGTTTCGGACTGACCACTACGGTCGCCGGATTGTCGGTGACCAGCTGCCGTGACTTGAGGAAGTGATACATGCGGCGAATGCTGGATAGATGCCTTTGAATGGAGCGGGCGGACAGTCCCTGGCGCCGCAGCAGCCCGATATGTTCACTGACGTGATGGTGAGTTGCGGTCTGCCACTCAAGCTCATGGTTCTCAAGATAGTGGCAAAACTGTCTTAGGTCGCGTTGATAGGCGGCTCGGGTGAGAGGCGAATAAGCCCGCTCGAACTCCAGGTATTTCAGGAACTGATCAAGTTGCTCGTTCACCAACCTGTGCACTACAAACGCGCGACGGTTCGCGCCAGAACATCGCCGATATAGCGAACGAACAGAGTTTCCATATCGGCGCTGAAGCGGGCAGCATCTTTCGAGCCAACCGCGAGACAACCCTGCGTCGTGTGCTGAATGAACGGGATGAAGACTACGCTGCCTGAGGACGCAGGGTCCTGCTGCGGAAACAGTGAGCGCATTTCTTCCTCGCGCAGCGCCACACAACAGGCCACGCCACCTGACAGGAAGCGATCAGTCGGCAAGGCATTGGGATGGCCGGTGATGTAGTCGAGACTGATGGTCGCACCACGCAGGTGGCAACATACGAAGTCAGCTTCAAAGTCGATCAACATGTTGGTTGCCAGTACTTCGTTCAGCTCCTGCCAATTTGTCACATCGAGAAGTGACAGCGTGAGAGACCTTGTTTTTGCGAACAAGGTATCGTTGTTCCGTGCGGCTTGCATCAGTTCATTCAGACGCCGGCGCATGGTCATATTGCGCTCGCGCAGGATGCCGACTTGCCGTTCGATCAGAGAGATCGCTCGCCCGGTTTCGTGAGGCAGATTCAACTCACCCAGCAACGAGGATCGCCGCACAAAGAAGTCTGGATGTTGACGCAAGTAGTCAGTGACTGCCTGATCGTCCAATTGATGGATGGCTTCGCTGCTCATTCGATGTCGACTGTGCCCTCGTAGACCAGAGTTGCCGGACCCACCATCTTCAGCGTATGCCCGGGGCCTGCCCAGCTGATCCTTACCTTGCCGCCTGGCAGAGACACCTTGACCCGATCCCGCAGACGATCGGTCAACACGCCAGCAACCACAGCGGCGCAGGCGCCGGATCCGCAGGCGCGTGTTTCACCAACGCCACGTTCGAATACACGCAGCCGGACAAATCCAGGTTCGACGACTTCGCAGAACTCGATATTTGCGCCTTCAGGAAACACAGGGTGACGGGTCAGTTGCGCACCGAGTTCGAGCACCGGAGCGTCGATCACGCTGTTCACGAACATGACTGCATGTGGATTGCCGACCGAGACGGGTACCGCGTGATAGATCTGGTCTTCGACCTCGATTGGAATGGTGTGTGTTGTCTCGTCGATGCAGGCGGTGGTGGGGATTGATGCCGGATGCAGCCTTGGCTCACCCATGTCCACTTCAACCTGGTCACCGATACATACGGTGGTGATGCATCCATTGACGGTCTGCCAGCGCAATTCGGGTCGTGAGGCCAGTGAGTTTCGTTCGACAAACTGGGCGATACAGCGGGCGCCGTTACCACATTGTTCAGCCTGGGAGCCATCCGCGTTGTAGATTCGATACCAGAAATCTGCCGCAGGATCAGTCGGCGCGGCGACCAACAGCAGTTGATCAAAGCCGATTCCGGTATGGCGGTCGGCAAAAGCAGCGATCTGCTCCGACGACAGATTGACCTCCTGCGTCACCGCATCGATCACCATGAAGTCGTTGCCGAGCCCGTGCATTTTGCTGAAGCGAAGACGAATCACAGACACTCCTCCTCGCGTGCCAACAGATCACGATAGGTTTCTCGTTGGCGAACCACTTTGAATGCATCGCCGGAGACGAGCACTTCGGGTGGGCGCGGACGTGTATTGTAGTTCGAGGACTGGACAAAACAGTAGGCGCCAGCAGACATCACGGCGAGCAGGCTGTCATTGTCCAGCGCCATTGCGCGAGCGCGGGCGAGGAAGTCACCGCTTTCGCAGACAGGTCCGACGACGTCCCAGACTTTTACCGGACTCGTGGATGGGCGAACAGGGATCACGTCATGCCAGGCTGAGTAAAGGGCCGGACGAATGATTTCAGTCATCGCAGCATCAACCACTGCGAAGTGTTTGTCTGAATCTCTGGCTGCAGGCTTCAGATATTCGACTCGGGTTAGCAGCAGGCCGCCGTTGCCTACCAGGAAGCGACCGGGTTCGAGCCCGATGGACACGTTCTTGCGAAGCAATCGACTGCGCAAGGCCAGACCATAGGCGGCCACATCGAAGTCCGGTTCATTCTGGTAGGCAATGCCCAGGCCACCACCAAGGTCGAGGTGGCGAACCGGAATGCCGAGCGTTGCCAAGCGCTCTCTGAGTTGAAGGAGAGCATCGACGGCTTCGAGCAATGGCTTTGGTTCGGCGATCTGAGAGCCGATATGGCAGTCGATGCCAATGATATTGAACACGCTGTTTTGGCTGGCTCGCGTGTAGAGCTCGATGGCTTGTTCGATGGGAACGCCGAATTTGTTCTCTTTCAATCCGGTCGAAATGTAGGGATGGGTCTGAGCGTCGATATCCGGATTGATCCGCAGAGCGATGTTTGCCGTCCGGTGCAGAAGTTTTGCTCGTTCGGCAATCCGGTCGAGTTCAGCCGCACTCTCCACATTGAAACAGCCGATGCCCAGTTTGATTGCGAAGTCGATTTCTTCGACCCGCTTGCCCACCCCTGAGAAGACGATCGCTTCCGGCGGAGCCCCAACTTTCAGCGCACGTTCAAGCTCACCGCCGGAAACGATGTCGAAGCCGGCTCCGAGTGACTGGAACAACTGCATCACGGACAAATTGGAGTTTGCCTTCACCGCATAGTAGATGCGGTGGTCCAGCCCGCTTAGAGCGCTCGTTAGCGCCTGATACTGTCGAGTGAAATGTGCGCTGGAATACACAAAGACGGGGGTTCCCGTCCGTTCCGCGATGTGCTCGAGAGAGACGTCTTCGACAAAACAGGTGCCGTCGCGATGTTCAATCATTGGAGGTCGATATCACGACATCGCCGGTTTTTGGCAGATAGAGCGGACCTTTCTGACCGCAGGTCGCCACCAGCATCGACATTACGATGATGATCAGCCAGCGCACGAGGAATCTCCAGGAAAATCAGGCCCGCGACTATAACACGCCGCAACTGCACCTCGGGCTGGCTGGCCCGCACTATTCATGAATGGTCTGCTGCGGACGACGATAGCAGCGAAACCACAGGGCGTGCTCCCTCCGCGTGCTCGACGTGCTGTACAGCACGCCTGTGCGCGTTACAGTCCGCGACCTAAGTGGTTTCACTACTCTCGACGCCTTCGCGACGTCTCTTCATGAATAGTGCGGGCTAGATGGGAGTCTGGGCGCTCACTCGCACGATGCCATTGGAGTCCCGCTGCAGGTGAACTCGTTGATCGCCGAAGGAAAACTCAAAGGCCGCTTTCGTTGCGAGGGCAGTTGATGCCTGCACCAGCAGATTTTCCATCCTCTGCGCCAGCAGGCTGTCCTCGCGGCTGGACGCAACAACGTGGGTGGTGCCGGCTTCGTTGTTGATGGACTGAACCAGCGCATCGAGGACCGCTGGCATTCCGGAGTGTGTGGTGAGGGTGAACTCAATCCCGCCTCCAGGGTTGCGCAGGCGTTTTACGCGGTACAACGACCTTGCCTTGCAGACTCTCAATCCACCGTAGCTCAGCGGGTCGTCAAACGCAGAGATCAAACGTTCGCCATCGTCGTTTGGATCAGGCAAAGGATTGATGAGGAGCGTGTCTCTTCGGTTCATCGATAACGCATCCAGCAAGTGAGATTTGGCGAGATCGAACCAGAGGGTTGGCATCTTCAGGTTCGAGGTGTCGATCTGGTTGCAGTGCAACCATACGATGAGTTCTGCCCATGACTCGCTGGTACGCAGTGTGGTGTTCTGTTCCTGCAGTCGCCAGTTTCTGCGGCCCATCTCCACTTCCAGATTTGGTTTGATCGGCGGCAACAAAGCTGGATTTATTGGTCTGATGGTGGGGTCCGAAGAACTCGCGTATTGATCGAGAGTGGACTCGATGCTGTCGATATCAGCTCGCAAGTCGGGTGTAAGCATTGCCAGGCGTCGGCCAAACTGCAGACCTTTGTACTGCGCAACGCTGGCAGCATTTGCTTCCTCCAGAACCGTGACGAGCGATTGTTTTGCTGGCTGGCGTAGTGCCTGCAGACCGGCTGTTGAATACCCCCATTCACGCAGATCGAGCGCGACCTGACTGGTTGGCGAGAGCTCTCGGCCTCGCGCGACGATTTTGCGCACAAATAACCAGCGCAGGTCGTCAAGCGAAAAGGCAGAAGGCCTTCCAGTTTTTGTTGAGGCGAGGTACTCGTAGAGCATGAAGTACGTATCCAGGCGAGAGTTGTCACTGACGCCGGTGAGCATCAGATGTTGGTAGTGACTGGAAAGGAGGGGGCGCTCCGGGTGGTTGAGATAAGCCTCGACGAGGGCCAGTTTGAGCAATGATTTATGTGGTGTTGTCAGGGCGCGGCCAAGTTCGAGCATCCCGGCCCGGCAGAGCGCATCGACTCCCGGCCTGCCGACGGCGCCAAAATCGAGCAATGCTGTCGAGGTCACGAACCGGTGTTCAGTCAGGTGTGCAGCGCAGAGGGCGTAGCTTGCTTCTGAGCTGCCGTCCACATACCACCACAGCGGATGTTTGCCAGCCAGATGAATGCCGCTGCGATAAAACTCGTCCAGCAGCAATGGACCGTGAACGGTATCGCGGGAGTCGTGAAAAAACTCCGGGTCAACGAGAAAGCCCTGGAGAGCCAGCCCCTGCTCGGCTGCCCACATTTCAATGCCATCAAGTTTTGAGCGCAACCTGTCGTGCCTGTTTTTTGCGCAGCACACCCACAAATCGATGTCGCTATCTGCGGTGTGGCCGAGGCTTCCACCACTGCCCATCAAGAAAATTGCATCGATGTCTCGCCGATCCGTTGCGAGGCTGGCGCTAAAACTACGGGCGAAGCGGTGAATTGCGCTCACATCAGAGGCCGTTGGGGTGTGACCGACGATCCCGCAAGGAGCGTTTTGTACATATCCGGGAAGTGCCGGATGATTTGCGTGGAAGAACATGGGCAATGCCGCCAGGATCTCCCGTTTTCTGCCGTCCAGTTTGGCCAATGCGTCGAGATAACGCTGACGATGGTGCATGGCGAAACGCTGTCCCATCGCCCGGAGAGCTTCCACATCGACTTCGATCGAGTGTTCGGAGAGAGGTTTGCGAAAAGCCATCCTGCTGTCAGCCAAATTCCTTGAAGCGACCAGTGACGCGCTGTCCGCCTCCTTGTTGTGCTTCGGAGGGAAGGACCGCGACTATTCAGTAGTCAGTATAGGAAAGACTTTCAATCTTGAAGGATGCGCGATCTCCCTCGAACGATGGCACTACGCACGGCGGCAGGTGCCGTGCCACCGAAGTGGCTTCGAGCATTAGCCGAGCCAAGCGGCGCAAGCACTTCGAAGACATCCTCAGAAATGGCGTTGCTGCCACCGCCTTCGGCCTGCAATTCGGCCAGGGAAAATTCGTGCAGATGGCGTTGTTCGCGAACAGCCCGGGCCACCACTTTGCCGACTACGTGATGGGCATCTCGAAATGGCAGGCCTCGTTTCACCAGATAGTCGGCGAGGTCTGTGGCAGTGGTGTAGCCGTTGACGGCCGCTGCGGCCATGACAGCCTTGTTGGCTTCGATATGTGGCAACAGACCATTCAGCGCCGTGAGGCAACCTTGGAGGGTATCGATACAGTCAAACAAGGGTTCCTTGTCTTCCTGATTGTCCTTGTTGTAGGCGAGCGGCTGGCCTTTCATCAGTGTCAGGAGCGCCATGAGGTGACCAGTAACCCGTCCTGTCTTGCCACGGATGAGCTCTGGAACGTCGGGATTCTTTTTCTGCGGCATGATGCTGGAACCGGTGCAGAAGCGGTCTGGCAGGTTCACGAACTGAAACTGTTGGGATGACCAGAGTACGAGTTCTTCACACCAGCGCGAGAAATGGGTCATCGTCAAACTCGCCACCGCCGCGAACTCGATTGCGAAGTCGCGATCGCTGACCGCGTCGAGGGAGTTTTCACAAATGTCGGCGAAACCCAGCTCCTTGGCGACCAGTTCGCGCTGCAATGGAAAGGTTGAACCAGCCAGCGCCGCGGCGCCAAGTGGAAGCGAGTTGATGCGTTTTCGGCAGTCTCGCAGTCGACTGCGATCTCGCAGCAACATTTCGAACCAGGCCAACAGGTGATGCCCAAAGGTAATTGGTTGGGCCGCCTGCAAGTGTGTGAAGCCCGGCATGATGGTATCAACGTGCTGTTCGGCGAGCGCCAGCAAGGATTCGAGTAAACGGGTCATCGCCTGGTCGATGGCGTCTACCTCGTCTCGCAGATACAGGCGGATGTCGGTTGCGACCTGATCGTTGCGAGACCTGGCGGTATGCAGCTTCTTGCCGGTATCACCGATCAGATCGATGAGCCGGCTTTCGATGTTCATGTGCACATCTTCAAGCTTTACCTGCCACTCAAACCGGCCGGTCTCTATCTCTTTGTGAATGGTTTCCAATCCGGCTACGATGCGCCCGACTTCGTCAGCGGTGAGCACGCTGATTTCGCCCAGCATGCGGGCATGGGCGATCGACCCTCGAATATCCTGAGCGTACATCCGGCGATCAAAGCGCACGGAGGATGTGAACTCGAGGACAAATTCATCGGTGGCTTCCTGAAGCCGACCGACGACCAGAGAATTGCGCTCGGTAGAATTGCTCATGATGGTGTAAAAGGCGAACCATTCCCGGAATCGAAGGCAGGTGAGTATATCAACAGGTCTGCTCTGAGCGGCGGCTCGACCCAGTTTGTGGTCCCTGATCTGTGCAGCGTCACTGCGCTGACGTTGGTCGTCCTGTTTGCTGAACTTCTGGTGGTGGTCCTTTGGGTCGCAGGTGGTGATGCGTCCTGGCTGCGGTTTGCCTTGTTGTCTCTGTTTGTGCAATGGGTTGCCATTACCAGCGCGGCGACCATCTGTGCGTTGCGAGGCTGGCTGTCTCGTCGTTCCATGGTGGTGGGCGCCGCACTGACGTTTCTGCTGGTATTGCTGGTTACGCTGGTGGAAGGGCTGATTGCGGATCGGATTCTGGTTCAGTTTGCGCCAGTTTCCATCGAGTGGTCCCGGATCGCGTCCATGCTGGTGATCTCAGCAATCATTTCCGGGCTCGCACTTCGATACTTCTACGTACAACAAAGGCTACGAGCCAAGGAACAGTCCGAACTGCAGGCCCGTTTGCAGGCACTCCAATCAAGGATCAGACCTCACTTCCTGTTCAACAGCATGAATATCATCGCCAGTCTGATTGCGGTTGATCCGGACACTGCAGAATCCGTGGTGGAAGACTTGAGCGAGTTGTTCCGGGCCAGCCTCAACGAGGCAGGCAATCAGGTGCCTATCGATGTTGAACTGGATCTGTGTCAACGATATGTGCGGATAGAATCTCTGCGCCTGGGTGATCGGCTTCAGTTCGATTGGCAATTGGGCGAGTTGCCCACTGGCATCCAGATCCCGTTGTTGACCCTTCAGCCATTATTGGAAAATGCCATTTATCATGGTGTTCAACCGCGTGCCGAGGGAGGTACGGTGACCGTCCGTATCTGGTCCGAGAAGGATGAAGTCCGAATTCTCATTACCAACCCATTGCCGCCGGCCAGCGTGCGTTCTGGTTCCGAAGGCAATCGCATGGCCCTGGACAACATTCGCAGTCGTTTGCAGGTGCTGTACGGAAACGATGCAAGACTGTTGGCGGAAGCGGATGGCGAGACCTTTCGGACCGAATTGCGCCTGCCAACGACCCCCCGGGGTCCATTGTGAGAATTCTCGTCGTTGATGATGAAACTCTGGCGAGAGATCGATTGAAGCGGATGCTCGCCGGAATGGAGGGTTGCGAGTGGGTAGGTGAGGCGGCCAACGGGTTTGAAGCCATCGAGCGCGTTCGGGCGCTGGAGCCGGATCTGTTGCTTCTGGACATCCGTATGCCAGGCATGGATGGTCTGGAAGCCGCTTCCCATCTGGCTCAACTGGAGGAACCGCCGGCGATCGTGTTTTGTACGGCCTATGAAGAGCACGCCATTGATGCATTCAATCTGCAGGCAGTTGGCTATCTGCTCAAACCCGTGCGCAAAGAGCGATTGGAGCAGGTCCTGGTCAATGCAAAGCGCGTCAATCGCGCTCAGCTGCAGGCACTTTCACAAGTTGACGGCAACCGGCGGACACACATTTCGACGCGCACGCACAGGGGCCTGGAGTTGATCGCGGTGGATGATGTCCGATTTCTTCAGGCGGACAGCAAATACGTGACGATACGCCATGGTTCTGGCGAAGTGCTCGTTGATGAAGCGCTGCGTGATCTGGAAGTGGAGTTTGGTGAAATGTTTGTACGCATACATCGTAGCGCTTTGGCCGGCGTTCGGTTTATCACTGGTATCGAAAAAGGTACCGATGGACAACATCGATTGCGGCTTCGCGATGTTGAAATGTCACTTGATATCAGCCGTCGACATCTTCCAGATGTACGCAAGCTGGTGAAAGGCCTGTGAAAACATTGGTGATCGCTACGCGAAAGAGTGCGCTTGCGCTGTGGCAGGCAAATTTCGTCAAGCGCGAACTTGAGCGATATCACGCCGGCCTGGATGTGCAACTGCTCGGCATGACTACACGTGGTGATCAATGGTTGAATGCGCCGCTTCGTGAATTGGGTGGCAAGGGTCTGTTCATCAAGGAACTCGAATCGGCACTGTTGAGTGGCGAGGCACATATCGCGGTTCATTCGTTGAAGGATCTTCCAGCGATCATTCCCGATGAATTCACATTGGGTGCGGTAGGCTATCGAGCCGATGTTCATGATGTGCTGGTTGGCGTGAGTGGTGGCATTGCATCGTTGCCACAAGGTGCTCGGGTTGGTACTTCGAGCCTGCGCAGACAATCGCAGTTGCTGGCACAGCGCGCAGATCTGGTGGTTAGTCCCATCCGCGGAAACGTTGGCACCCGACTCGACAAGCTGACCAACGGTGAGTTCGATGCCATCGTTTTGGCTGCCGCTGGTCTGGATCGTCTGGGCGTAAACCTGCCGGTACGATCAACCCTGTCTCTTGAAGACAGTTTGCCGGCCGCCGGGCAGGCAGCTCTTGGTGTCGAATGTCTGGCTGGTGCGAAGGAGGTCTTGAGTCTGTTGCTGCCTCTGAATGACGAGCGGGTGGCCCGGTGTGTGGCGACTGAGCGGCTGGTCAGCGCAGGTCTCGGCGCGGACTGCAGTATGCCGGTCGCCGCGTATGCCGAGATATCTGGATCGGAAATCCGTCTTCGCGCTTTGCTTGCCAGTGCCGATGGGCGACAAATCTTGCGTGCCGAAGCGATGGGGCTCGAGCCTGCGACCACAGCACATCAGGTTGTTGCGTCGCTGAAGGCCATGGGCGCCGACGACATACTTCGCACTCTCCGGTGATAAAGCGATGATGACTGGATGATGACGCCGTGAGGGTTTGGGTCACCCGTTCACAACCTGGTGCCGGACGTATGGCGGATACTCTGGTGCAATTTGGACATGTCCCCGTCGTTGATCCCGTGTTTTCGATTCAACATCTGGATGTTCCAGTCGAAGGTGCGACTTCCGTGTGTGTCGTATTGTCAGGCCACGCCGTAGTCGCAGCCCGTCGACTTCGTCCCTCTCACGGATACCTTGCGATCGGCAGCACTACAGCTCGAACGCTGGCTGAATCCACCAATTTGCCAGTTGCCACTCCGGACAGCGCAGATAGCGAAGGCGTCGTGCGCTGGTTGTCCGACCGTTTGCCTGAACTACGTGCTGCCCCGGTCGT
Source organism: Klebsiella pneumoniae (assembly GCA_945878745.1). GTDB lineage: Bacteria > Pseudomonadota > Gammaproteobacteria > Pseudomonadales > Azotimanducaceae > SYFY01. Next base: position 39,243 of record CAMDVY010000001.1, read on the forward strand.
GATATTGACTGGAGAGGGTGGGCGAAAGGTGATCGAGTCGTTCCTGGGCGCTTCTGCGGTCGCGTACCGACGGATCGAAGTCTATCGTCGACAGATCGAACGGTTGACAACCGTACCTGTCGACGCGGATGCCATCGAAATCGCCAGCCTGGATGCGTTGAATCAGGTGCACCAGCTGTGGTCTTCCGGTGGAGGGTCGCTCAAGGTCCATTTGGTGGTAGTGTCCGGTCGGTTGGCGGAAGCAGCACGAATGATGGGATTCACGAAGGTGACTGTGAGTGCTGGACCGGAACCGAACGCTGTGTCCGAAGCCCTGGGTGTTTAGTCTTGTAGGTTGTCCGTCAGTCGGGAACATTGCTGAGCGTAAGAGGATGACAGAAAGATGAGTGAGTCCACTGTGCAGACAGCGAAGGAGTCGACGGGTAGTCGTGCGACCCAATCGTCCCCGATGCAACCCCGGCCTCGGTCGGGCAACTGGATCGTGGGCTTGATGGCTTTCACAGCCTTGCTGACGTCAGGCTATCTGTACTATCGACTGCTCTTCATTGGCCACCTTGAGCGGCTGCCGGAAGAGGTAGCGGTACTCAATCGGTCAGTGGATGAGCAGATTCAAACGGCTGGTGCAGGTGTCGAGAACCGGGTGCAGGCTGCCCTGGCACCACGGATCGATACCGTCGAATCCCGGTACCAGTCGCTCGACCAGCGATTGATGGCGATGGAAGCGGCTGTCGCCGGTGTAGTTGCTTCTGATGTCGAGCGTGTCTCTCCACCAGAAGCCGATGACTGGAAGATTGCCGAGGTGGGTTACCTGTTGCGGATCGCCAATCACCGGATTCTGATGGAGCGCAACGTCGCAGATGCCCGAGCGCTTCTCGCCAATGCAGACTCACTGCTTGGCGAGCTTGATGACTTTCGCTGGCACGGTGTACGCGAACTGATTGCGGCGGAGCGAATTGCTCTGGACCAGGCCCAGGACATGACTGATGTGCAGGGTGTTTATCTGGCCCTGGAAGCCCTCAAGGCGCCACTTGGCGAACTATTGAAGGCGCGTCCGATACTGTCTTCGCCTGCGGTTGATCAGCAGCCGACGGTCGACTCCCCTGTGTGGGACGCCTTGTTGTTGAGGCTGGCTGACGTGTTTCGAATCCAGCGAATCGATGCAACTTCCATCAAGCCGCTGCTTTCAACGGATGAAAGGTACTACGTAGAGCAACAATTGCGACTGGCACTGGAGCAGGCTCAGCTTGGTGCTTTGCGACATCAGCAAGGGGTGTTCGACGCAAGTCTTGGCAACGTCAGGCGCTGGCTTGGACAGGAGTTCGAACCCGACACGTCAGGGCTCGCGGCTCTGCTCAAGAGTGTTGATGAGCTGGCCAAGGTAAAACTTGAGGTATCTCTTCCCGATATCAGTGGTTCGTTGCACGCACTGCAGGACGCCGAGAGGAGCTCGCCGTGAGTCGGTTGTGGATGGCTTTGATCGTGGTCATCGCCCTGGGTGCAGCCATCGGAACGCTGATGTTCAGGGATCCCGGCTATCTCCTCGTCTCCTATGGTGGTACCGCTTTTGAGACCAGCATCTGGATGGCTGTAGTCCTGCTGGTTGGAACCTATCTGGTGGTCCGATGTTTGATATGGCTGATACGAAACATGAGAAATGGCTTCTCGTCAGTATCGGACTGGGGTTTGCGACGACGAGCAAAAAAATCACAGAGCATGACAGCTCGCGGGCTCCTGTTGTGGGCTGAAGGCGATTGGCGAGAAGCCCAACGAGTACTGTCAGCGGGGGCCACAGACAGCGAGTTTCCGCTCATCAACCACTTGTTCGCCGCACTCAGTGCTCATGCCATCGGTGATGCCAAGGTCCGGGACAGTCATCTGGAGTTGGCGGTAGAAGCCGAACCAGGTGCGGCATTCGCAGTCAATCTGCAGCGGGCCGAGTTTTGCCTCGCCACCGGTGCCTATGCACAAGCGTCGCAAATTTTGAAGGCACTGCGGACCCAGGCGCCGCGACATCCAAAGGTCCTCCTGGATCTCGCGGATTGCTGTGAAAAGACCGAGGAGTGGGAGTTGCAACTTGAGGTGCTGGGTTCGCCGGGACTGACTGCGCTGATTTCTTCGGAGGAAGTCGCGCGTCGTACCGAGGCAGCCTGGAAGCAAATCCTGGTTGGCGGTTCGCCAGAGGTAGCTTGGGCAGCGCTTCCGAAAAAGCTGCAGACCAATCCGGCGTTGGTTCAACTGGCGGCGGAGCGTCTTGCGGAAACGCAAAAGGTTGATCGCGCCGAAGAGATTGTCAGAACTGCATTGAAGCAGGAATGGACACCGGCGTTGGTAGACCTTTACGGCAGGCTTGGCGCTGCAGATGTCGCAGCGCAGATCCGCAATGCTGAATCATGGTTGAAGCAGCATCCGAACGATCCTGACCTGCTGCTCACGATTGGACGACTGTACCTGCGCAACCAACTCACCGATCAGGCGGAGAATGCCTTCAAATCAGCGCTGCGTGTACGAGCTGATAGAGCAGCGCATACGGAACTGGGACGTTTGCTGATAGGTCGAGGCGAGTTATCTCGGGGAGCCGATCACCTGGTGCAGGCGGTATCGACCAGTTGATTTCACCTTGGGGCATAGGCGTAGACATCGCTGTGCAAGCTTTGGTTGGAGACTCCCGCAGCGGTGAGCAGATCGGTCACTGCATAGACGAAACTTGGACTGCCACAGAGAACGACATCGTTTGACGCTATTCGAGATCCCTGGTTACGTAGCCAGAGCAGCCCGGAATTGCTCGGGTCACGACGTCGATCAGCAAACAAATGAATAGACGCCGAGGGTCCAATGGCCCCCAACAAGTCGCGAGCGTAGAAATCGGTTGGAGAATCGACAGCCCACATCAGTGTCCGTTTCGATGGATGGTTCTCATGGATTGCCGACGAAAGCATGGAGTGGGCTTGCGCAAACCCGCTGCCAGCGCAGACAAAGAGCAGGTGTGGTTGCGTCAGTGACGCAAGCGTAACCGAACCTTGAACATCTTCGAATTCGATTTCACCGCTCGCGATGACATCCCGCATCAGCGAAGAATCATCGTTTCCCGCAACCGGCTGAAAGTGGATTTGCAGATTCGGCAGCGCATGAGGTGCTGACGCTATTGTGAAAGGTATGCGCCTACCGCTTGGATGCCGGACGTGAATGTACTGTCCGGCAGCAAACGCCAGGGAGTCTCCAGTCGACACCTGCAGATCAACAATCTGTATCGAGCCGGGCCTCAGACCACGGACAAAAGCTGTTGTCAGCTCAACGACCCTTCATCGAAGCAAAGAACTGATCGTTGGTCTTCGTGTCCTTGAGCTTGGTGAGCATGAACTCTATCGCAGCAACGTCGTCCATCTCATGCAGCAACTTACGCAGTATCCACACACGATGCAGTTCCTCTTCCGTCATCAGAAGCTCTTCACGACGGGTGCCCGAACGTCGGATGTTGATAGCAGGATAAACACGTTTTTCAGCGATTTTTCGTTCGAGGTGAAGTTCCAGGTTACCCGTGCCTTTGAATTCTTCGTAGATCACTTCGTCCATCTTCGACCCGGTCTCAACCAGAGCGGTTGCGACAATAGTCAGGCTTCCGCCTTCTTCGATGTTGCGCGCTGCGCCAAAGAATCGCTTTGGTCGCTCCAGCGCATGGGCATCAACGCCGCCGGTCAGAACCTTGCCTGATGAAGGAACGATGGTGTTGTAAGCACGAGCCAGACGGGTGATCGAGTCAAGCAGGATAACGACATCCTTCTGGTGCTCAACAAGGCGCTTGGCTTTTTCTATGACCATTTCGGCCACTTGGACATGGCGTGATGGGGGCTCATCAAATGTACTTGCCACAACTTCTCCGCGTACGGAGCGCTGCATGTCGGTGACTTCTTCTGGCCGTTCGTCAATCAACAGCACGATCATGACGACTTCAGGATTGTTGGCGGTAATGGACTGCGCGATGTTCTGCAGTACCAGTGTTTTACCTGCCTTTGGTGGTGAGACGATCAGTGCGCGTTGCCCTTTGCCGATGGGGGCAATCAGATCGATGACACGAGCCGTCAGATCCTCGGTACTGCCGTTACCGCGTTCCAGCATCATTCGCTTGTTGGCGAAAAGCGGCGTCAGATTTTCGAACAGGATGTTGTTCTTCTTGCTGTTCGGCTCGCTGTAGTTGACCTCGTCGACCTTCAGCAGCGCAAAGTAGCGCTCACCATCTTTTGGCGGACGAATCTTGCCGGAAATGCTATCCCCGGTTCGGAGGTTGAAACGGCGAATCTGGCTGGGTGATACGTAGATATCGTCTGGACCGGCGAGATAGGAACTGTCAGGTGAACGCAGGAAGCCAAAACCATCCTGCAGAATTTCCAGAACCCCCTCACCGCTGATCTCGTCCCCATTCTTGGACTGTTTGCGAACGATGGCTGCGATGACTTCCTGCTTTCGTGAGCGGGCGGTGTTTTCCAGCCCGAGCTCTCTTGCCATTTCGATGAGATCGACGACCGGCAGGCGTTTGAGGTCTGTGAGATTGGTCATGGTATAGGTTGGCTCTTTCGTAGATGCGGTTCAGGTGCTATCGCCCGGGGACTTGTTGCCGTTGGT
>CAMDVY010000002.1 GCA_945878745.1 Klebsiella pneumoniae
AGGTCGCCTTTCTGACCAAGAGTTCGGATCAATGAGCCGTCGATCTTCACCATGTCTACTGCAACGACGTCCAGTAATTCGAACGGCGTAGTGACCAGCCCAAATCGACCGATTGCAGCCTGACAGTGCATCCGCTTCAGACCAAGGACGAAGTCAGCGGTCTCTTTCCTGAAGGTAACGGCATCCTTTTCCGTGATCTGGAAGATTACGGCGTCACTCGGTAGACGTGCGGCCTTGATGGCAACGGCCAACCACTTGATGAACTCCGCATCAGCGACGCTGTTGCTGGTGACGTTGATCGTCAGCCGTGTGTTGTGTCCTTTGGCGCGGTGGATACAGAGCGCCTTGATCGACTGGAGAATCACCCAACGATCCATCTTCGCGGCAACGCCGTATTCGATGGCGGTGCGCAGGAATTGATCGGGAACGTGCTCATTGCCTTCGCTGTCAATCATGCGCAGGAACACTTCATAGTGTTCGTCGTTGTCACCACGCAGACTGATGATGGGCTGGTACAACAACCGGAACGACTGGGTTTCGATGGCTTCCGTGATTCGTGCCACCATTCTGCCCGCTTCGTCGAGGACCACTGGCGAAACCACGGGCGTCTCTGCTTCCAGCGTGATCGTGCTGGTTCGATTGGCCGCGATCAGGTCCTGGAGTTGCTGGTAGACCGCGTCAAGTGCGTGTTCCACGTCTGCGGCGATGCGCACGCCACACAGGGAAATCGTCACCGGAATGTTCTTGCCGGCCAACTCGAAATTCTGCTTTGAAAGTTCGCGCTGCAGACTGTTGGCCCAGTTGAATGCCGTGGCTCGATCGGTTCCGACGCGGGCGATAGTGAATTCGTTTTGGGACAGTCGCAGTACAGGCGCGTCCTCGCTGGCGGTCTGAACCAGCTCGAAGACCTGATCGGCGATCTTGTCCGCTCGCAACAATCCGAACTCGGCGCGAATCTTGTCGAGGCCCTCCACACAGGCGAGAAACATGAAGGACTGTCCATCGCTGCTCGTGGTGTGGCGGTCTTCGCAGAGCTTGAGAAATGAGCCAAGGTCGAGGTAGTCAGCAGCTGGTGGTGCCGCTGCAATCGGGGCAGAGTGCAGCGGCAACAGGGTCGCTTGCAGACAGGCTTCGCCTTCATAGGACGAATTGGCGAGCACCAGAATGCCGTCCACTGGTTTGTTGTCGGTGGTGATCGCTGTAAACGTAAACCGTACTTCTTCGGCGCTGCTTCGCAGCGCCTTCATCTGTTCCTTGAAGTCTGCGGCACTGGTGGACGACAGAAAGTCCATCATCGAGACACCGAGCATGTCGTCAACATCAGCGCAGCCAAAAAAGTGCAGGTAGGCCGGATTGGCGTACACGTGCAGTCCTTCGTGAATATAGGCGATTGGCGCGCGGGAACCCTGCAGCAGGAGCAGGCAACGCTGCTCGACTTCCTTCAATGAACGACTGAGGATGGATGCGCGTGCCCGCTGGCAGACATGCTCGATTTCGCGTTGTGCCACATGGCTCAGATGTGCTTCATCGCGCAGTTCCACCAGATCGGAAGCGCCGAGGGTCATTGCTTCGCCGGTCGTCCAACGTGAATGCTCGTTGCTGCATAGGATGATCGGGATCGTTCGGTTGGCGCTGCGCAGTCGGGGGAGAAAGGTGTCCACTTCTAGCTGATCCACCGACAGGAAAGCAATGTCGCATTCGTTGTCGACGAACGTTTGCATCGTCGTGTCTGGATCGGCAGAGCGGAGCATCCGAGTTGCATAGCCTGCATCCCGCAGAATCGAGTCGATGCGAGTTGCAGTCTCCTCAGACTCTTCTGCGACCAGCACGCGAATAGGTGCTTTGGGCGAATGCGAAGCCGACATATCCTTTTCGAACCACGATCGTCCTTATTTTCCGTTCGTGGGCCGGGTTGCTCCATGCGTTTGCGTAAGAGCTTTCATGGTCAGGCCGGTTGGCTGGTTTTCCAAGTAACTACCCAACATTCGAAATGAGAACTGGTTGTAGTTTTCAGTCTGACCTATGCAACTTCCCAGATGAATGTTCGACTGGGTCCGTCCGCGCTGGATCTGGATCTTCTGCATAGGCTGAAAAGGCACGCGGGGAGTGATCAGCGAGGCTGGTCGTTGCATGGCCGGCAGGGCGGGCAGCAGCAGTGCCTTGGCGAATCCTGTGGAACCACCCTTGGTCTTGACGACACGAGCGGAAACTGGGACTGCGGTTGGGCTGAGGAGTTCAACACCGGTGGTCGCGGCGCCGCCCTTCGACCCACCAATCCATCGCAAGACCCCGATTCGCCATTGATTGCTGCTGGCTTCCTTGACGCTGAGCAACTCACCGATCTGGGCCGACGCCGGTAACCCTTCCGGCCACTTCACATTGAATCCAAGCGGGCTGGTGTCCCGGGCTGCGGTGGTATGCACCGGCGGGCCGCTTACCGGAGCAGGTGCGTCCGCCCTGGTATTGCCGGCGGTCTGTTCGGCGCTGGATTTTGTTCGGGCGGTTTCGATTTCGTGGGCAAAACAGGCTGCAGCGACGCGCAGACCGATGCCGATTTCCACTGATTCGGCCAATGGCAGGCGCTGATGCTGTCGCACCTGCGCCGTGCTCCAGGCGGAGGCAACGTGTTGCAGTACTTTGGCGCCGATAAACTCGGGGACCACAACGCTGCTTGGGATCTCGCGCAGAAAGGCTTCCAGCTCGTAGGCCAGTACTTCGGTATTGAGACCAAGCAATACCGGGCTACTGCGGACCTGTCCAGTGGATGCAGCGGGACGATCCTGCTGCAGGTCGACGGTGAAGAGGTCTTTGCTCTCGGCGGGTCGCACCTCGGCCTGGTTGCTCCAGATTTCCAGGGCATTGAAAAGCTGGTTGAGCTCCATCGGTCGCAGCTGGTTGGGTTTGGCCAACGCCAACAGCACCGGTCGCATCCAGGCTTCCATGATGGTCGTCGGAGCCTGGTTGTGATTTGCCGAGTCACGAACTTTTTGCTCCGCCAGCCCGCAGAATCTGGTGATGTGGAAAAGCTGATTCAGGTGCAGCCAGATGCCGGGGTCCGGCGTCAGGTAATGTCGATGACTTCGCAAGAGGACTCTGGACAGGTCTGAAATTGCGCGATGCAGTCCATTGATCACCGCTTCACGCGCCGATTTGTCCTCGTTGCAGATCGGCAGAGCCGCGAGCACCACGTTTTTGTAGCCGGTGGCCAGTTTCTGTTGGAGTAACTGGGCCTGTTCCAGTTGCGGGGTCCAGCGGGTACCGCCTGGAACAGTCTGGCGCTCGATTCGTGCGCACATGTAATACACCGTCGATCGAACGCTCTCGAGCAACTCGAGCCGGGTCAGATAATCGGTACGCAGACGGCAGAGTTCGTCGACCAGTTCCAGCACTTGGATGGTGCTGGCGTAAAGGTTCGCCATAGGCAACGCCGCCACCCACGTGTGGATGGCATCTGGGTCTGCCTGGCACGTGTTCAGCGAATTGAGGCCTGCGGACTCAGCGGTCAGCAGGTGTATGACTGTTCGGGGATCTTCCATGTCGACGGGATTATAGGGAATCCTGATCGATAACGCGCTGGTGTCATTTATCTGGACGATTTTCCTGATTACGGAAGCAGCCCATCGAGGCCAGAAGGCGGGTTCTTGCGGTCGGCGGTTTAGTTCAGGCGGGTGGCAGGCTCCATGACGATCAAGCTCTTGCCTGGTTCGCCGCCGATCTCTCGAACCAATCGTGGCAAGAGATAGCCGGGCAGCCGCGCGTGCATCTCGCGAAACAAGGGTTGCACGGCAAGCGCCTCGACTTCGAAAGTGTGGGTTCCACGCACCCGGTCCAGCAAGTGAAGGTAATAGGGCAGCACGCCCTGCTCGAAAAGGGTCTGTGCCAGCTCGCACTGAGCATCGGCCGTGTCGTTGATGTCCTTCAGGAGTACCGATTGGTTGAGCAGTGTCACCCCGGCGCGACGGATCAGCGTGAATGCACGGAGGGTGTCCATATCGAGTTCTCGGGCGTGATTGACATGCACGACCATGACCACAGGTTTTGTGGACTCGGCCAGAGTCTGTATCAAAGCCTTTGTCGTTCGTTGTGGCAGAACCACGGGCAGCCGGGTGTGTAAACGCACCCTTAGGACGTGTGGCACGGCCACGATGCTTTTGAACAGCGAGGTGAATGCCTCATCTGAAAGCGTCAGTGGGTCACCACCGGAGAGAATGATCTCTGTCAGGGAGTCATCGTTACGTATGACTTCGAGCGCGTCCTGCAATGCGCCCGGAGGGTGATCTTCGTACGGGAACTCGCGGCGAAAGCAGTAGCGACAATGCACGGCGCAGGCGGGACTTGCGATCAGCAGGGCCCGGTGAGCGTATTTCTGAATCAACCCTGGCGCGCGGGATCGGCCGATCTCATTGACGGCGTCGGCGACAAACCCTGGCATGACCACCCGCTCGCTCAGGTTCGCCAGTACCTGCAACAACAGCGGATCGCGTGGATCACCGCGCCGCATGCGCGACAGGAATGGGGCAGGTACTCGAACCGGGAAATCGGGCGTCGGGTCGGCGTCGGAGGTCGACAGACCGAGTTCCTGCAGAAGGGTGTTACTCGTGCGAACGGCACGCTTGAGGAGCAGGCGCCAGGTGTCAGGCTCCCACGGTTCAGGATTCACGGGTATCATGCGCGCCTTTTTCTGCAACAGCGGTATCAGCCGATGGCGACCTATAGTACCAATGAATTCAAGAGCGGCATCAAAGTGATGCTCGAAGGAGATCCCTGTTCGATCCTGGAGAACGAGTACGTCAAGCCAGGCAAGGGGCAGGCGTTCAACCGGGTCAAACTGCGTAACCTCAAGACCGGTCGAGTCTGGGAGCGTACGTTCAAGTCAGGCGACAGTCTCGACGGGGCTGATGTCATGGAAGCGGAAATGGAATATCTCTACAACGATGGAGAGTTCTATCACTTCATGAAAACCGACGGCAGCTTCGAGCAATTCGCGGCTTCGGAGAATCTCGTTGCCGATGCCAAGGAGTGGTTGCGAGAGCAGGACAAATTCCAGGTCATCCTCTGGAATGACCAGCCTATTTCCATCGCTGCGCCTAACTTTGTGGAACTGGAAGTTGTTCGATGTGACCCGGGTTTGAAGGGAGACACCGCGACCGGTGCGTCCAAACCGGCCACATTGTCTTCGGGCGCCGTTGTGCGCGTCCCGTTGTTTGTCAACGAAGGGGATGTGCTGCGGGTCGACACGCGCAACAAGGAATACGTCAACCGGGTTCGCTGATATTGATACCGTGCACTCGTTGCCCTCCTGGCGCCCGACGGCTGATGTTGCGGCGCTGACGGCCCGCGGCCAGTTGCTGGCTGACATCCGGGACTTCTTTCGTCGCCTCGATGTGCTCGAAGTTCAGACGCCGGTCTTGATGCCCGATACCGTCACGGAACCCATGATCGATTCGATCGCCGTGATAGGCGGCGGGTGGCTGCAGACCTCGCCGGAATATGCGATGAAACGTCTGCTGGCGGCCGGTGCACCAGCCATCTATCAGCTCGGCCCGGTATTCCGGGCTGGTGAGCGGGGTCGATGGCACAACCCGGAATTCACGTTGCTCGAGTGGTATCGCCCTGGCTTCGATGACCAGCAGCTGATGCGGGAACTCGCATCACTGGTGGATGCTCTGCTGGGCGCAGCGTCCTATCGACAGGTCACGTATGGCGATCTGGTTGATGATGACTTGTCAGGAGATGATGCAGATCTTGCGTATGCGGAGGCCTGCGCCGCGCTGGAGGGTCGCTGCTTTGTTACTCACTTTCCGCGCGCTCAGGCATCGCTCGCCCGTTTGCATGCCGATGGTGAGACGGCAGCACGATTCGAGTTGATCGTGGCGGGTGTAGAGATTGCCAATGGCTACCACGAGAATGGAGACGCGGTGCAGTTGAGAGAACGATTCACTGCCGACAACGCTCGACGTCGAAGACTCGGAAAAACCGAAATCAATCTGGATGAAGCCTTCCTCGCTGCCAATGCATACGGCATTCCATCCTGTGCCGGAGTTGCTGTTGGCGTTGATCGACTGCTTATGTTGCAACAAGGCGTCCGACACATTCATGACGTGCTGGCGTTTCCGGCCCTCTCCACTACCGGGCCGGTATCCCCGTAGGAGCGATCTCCTGATCGCGACCAGAGAATCGGGGTCAGGAGACCCCTCCTACGAGGTGATGGGTCAGCCGATATTGTAGGAGCGATCTCCTGATCTCGATTTTCGAGGGCCGTAACAATCACAGACAACGGTCACCGGTGCAGTCGGGTCACCATGGGTTGCGCGATGGTCTCGCCCATGCGAACTGGCCGACCAGCCGTGAGTTTGTCTTCCAGACGAACTGCGTCTCGTTCGAACGCGAGTATCACCGTCGAGCCCAGCAAAAACCGGCCAACCTCATCGCCACGAGCGAAGCCGATGCCGTGCTCTCGAACGATCTTCTTTCGGTAGGGTGATCGAGGCCCGGGCCAGGCGGTCTCGATGCTGGCCACAATCATGGCGCCGACCATGATGACCAGCATACGACCCACTTCCGTGCTGAATGACATGACCAGTCGTTCGTTCCGGCAGAACAGTCCTTCTATCTCGCCTTCCGTATGACCATTGACCGAGAACAGCGCGCCGGGGATGGCGACGCTCTGACGCAATTCTCCAGCGATGGGCAAATGCACACGGTGGTAGTCACGTGGCGCGAGATAGACGGTGAGGAACTGTCCGCCTTCAAACTCCGCCGTGGCAGCCTCGCAACCCAGGGCCGCAAAGGAATAGCGAATACCCTTGGCTTGCAGCAGGGTGCCGTCTTCGATGCGACCGACCTGGCTGATGACCCCGTCGGCTGGACAGAGCAGCGACCGTGAATCCGCCGGAAACGGTCGGGCACCTGGCCTGAGAGTTCGGGTGAAGAAGTCGTTGAATGATGCATAGTCGCCGAGATCACTGCGATCGGCTTCGGCCATGTTGACGTCGTAACTGCGGGCAAACAGTCGAATGAACGGCGAACTGATGAAAGGTAGGCGGGAACCGGCAAACAGGCCCACGGTGCGTGACAGCAAATGCTGCGGCATTACCCGTTGCAGGCTGACAAAGAAACTCACGCAGTACTCCCCAGTCGATCCGGATTAGTCACCGTTCGATCGGAGTGTCTTCCCGGTTTCCCCACTCGGACCATGAGCCATGATAGGCCTGAACGTGGGGATAACCGAGCAAGCGCATCACAAGATATGAAAGTCCGGAGCGATGATGCGTCTGGCAGTGCGTGATGACATGTTTGTCAGGTGTGACACCCTGTGACTCAAGCAACGCCACGATGTTGGTGACAAGTCTCGTGGCGCGTGCCGGGTCCTGCATGCGCAACCAGTCGATGTTGACCGCGCCGGGAATGTGACCGCTGCGGGCCGAGGCCGCGCGCAGCCCGGCATACTCTTCGGCGGAGCGAACATCGAGGACGACATGATCTGGCGAGCCGAGGTTGGCCAGAATGTCTTCAACCTCAGCGATTGGCTCACGATGCAATTTGACGTGTACGGTGGTGGGTGGCACCGCGCTCGCTGGACCGGCGGCCAGCCGCACGCCGCAAGCGTGCATGGCGTGTACACCGCCGTTGATGTACCCCCAGTTGCGGTGCCCGATGACATCCAGAGTCCAGGCGAATCGACCCGCCCAGCCACCCCCTTCATCATCGTAGGTGACGATGTGCTGGTCCGGTCGATAGCCGATACGGCCGAGCATGGCTTCAAGTTGCGCGACTGGCGGTAGTCGACCAGGCGCTGGAGGTGTCCCCAGGACCAGCTCACGGGGTGTGACCAGGCGGGCATTGGGCAGATGCGCGGCTGAAAAAGCGTCCCCCTGGGCGACGTGAACAATCAACCATTTGCTGGTATCGAGTCCGGCCAATTCTTCGGGTTCGTAGAGTCGCGGGGTGCTGATCGAAGCTCTCCTTTATTGCAGACCGGGATGAAACACCGCGTGTTTTGTCAGCAGGTGCGTGTCCAGCAGACTTCTTACAGTAGCTTTACCCGGTGGATCAAGTTCAAATTGGCAGGCAGCAAACATTCGTCTATTAAGTCATTTGTCTATGGAGTCACTGATGGCCGGCAGCCTGGTATGGATGGATATGGAAATGACCGGTCGGGATCCGGATCGCGATACCGTACTGGAAATCGCGACGCTCGTGACCGATGACGATCTGAACATCATCGCCGAAGGGCCGGTGTTCGCCGTCAGCCAGAGCGAAGCAACACTGGCCGGGATGGATGAATGGAACCAGCGGACGCACGGTGAATCCGGTCTGCTGGATCAGGTGCGCAAGTCCGGGGTCTCGCTCGCCGAAGCCGAGTCCCAGACCCTGCAGTTCATCAAGGCGCATGTAGGGGAGAAGACCGCACCCCTCTGCGGCAATACGGTCTGGCAGGATCGTCGATTTCTGTTTCGCCACATGCCGACCCTCGAGGCTTACCTGCACTACCGGATCATTGATGTCAGCACCCTCAAGGAGTTGGCGCGACGATGGCAACCGGCCATCGCCAGTGGGTTCCGCAAACAGGGCGCACATACAGCGCTCGCCGATATTCGGGAATCGCTGGACGAACTGCGCTACTACCGGTCGACTTTCCTGCGTTCGAGCTGATTCAGAGCCCAGCGAATATGTTCTGCCAGCAGAGGCTCTGCCGTGAACAGGCGCGCGTTGAGCGCGGCCACACGGGTTTCGCTCCAGGGCGCATTGCCGAGCGCCACCGCCAGGTTGCGTGACCACTGCTGATAATTGATCCGGCGGATGGCTGAACCTTCGGTGCGGGCCTGGAACTCCGTCTCGCTCCAGGTGAACAGCGTGTCCAGGTCCGTATCGAGAAGTTGCCAGCGCGGCGAAAAATCAGGCTCCCGCGAAACCGGAGCTGTGCGATTCCAGGGGCAAAACGTCTGGCAATCATCACAACCGAACACGCGGTTGCCGATAGCCTGGCGGTGAACTTCCGGGATAACCCCCTTGTTCTCGATGGTCAACCAGGCGATGCAGCGGCGCGCGTCGATGGTGCGATCGTCGCGAATGGCATCGGTTGGGCAAACACGCATGCAGGCCTTGCAGTTGCCGCAGTGATCGGTGTCGTCCGCCGCGTCCATCGGCAACGGAAGATTGGTGAAGATCTCGCCGAGAAAAAACCAGGATCCAGCATCGCGGTTCAGCACGAGGCTGTGCCGGCCAACCCAACCGTGGCCGGCTTTGACGGCAAGCGCTCGTTCAAGGACAGGTGCCGAATCGGTGAAGACGCGATAGCGGTGATCCAGCGGTGCCACGGCATCGCTTAGTCGACGGGCGAGTTTTGCCAATCGCTTGCGCATCACCTTGTGGTAGTCGCGACCGAGGGCGTAACGAGCGATCTGGGCGCGCTCTGGTTCATCGAGAGTGGCTAATTCGGAGTTAGTCTCGGGTAGATAGTTCATCCGCACGACCACCACGCGCAAGGTGCCGGGGTGCAGAAGCTCCGGGTGCAATCGTTTATCGACATTGCGCGCGAGATAGCCCATGTCGGCGTGGTTTCCTTCCGCCAGCCAGGCAAGCAGTCGGGATTCGTGGGCCGAGAGGTCGATATCGGTGATGCCAATACCGTCAAAGCCGAGCTCGGTCGCCCAATGGGTAAGCTGATCTTTCAGTCGATGGAGTGTTGCGGCATCCGGACTCGTCATCGCGTCAGTATACTGGTGGCTGCTTGCCGGAACTCGACCGTGATACATCTCCATACCGCCGCCCAAAGTCGCGCCGCTGACGCACGCGCCATCGCCGAACTCGGAGTCACTGGTTTCGAGCTGATGCTGCGGGCTGGCCGATTTGCGTTGGATCGTCTGTTGGAAGCATGGCCTGCGGCCGCCTCGATATCGGTCTTTGCCGGCAAGGGGAACAATGCCGGTGATGGGTACGTCATCGCAGCACTCGCCATCGACCTCGGGTTACGGGCCGAGATCATCCAGGTTGGCACAGCCCCAGCTGTTGGCGATGCATTGATGGCGGTGAGCTTTGCCGCACAGCGCCATGTCGCCGTGAATCCGTTTGCTGTCGATTATCTGGCCAGCGGCAAGGGCGGCGCGGTGCTGGTTGATGCGCTGCTCGGGACCGGTCAAGCCGGGCCGCCGCGAGGCGACTTCGCGTTGGCTGTGGCTGCGCTCAATGCCAGTGGACGCCCGGTTTTGGCGGTGGATATTCCTACTGGACTAAACGCCGATACCGGAGGTTCCAGCGGAGAAGATGCGGCGTGTGTGGTTCGAGCCGAACTCACGGCCAGTTTCATCACGCGTAAACTGGGTCAGTACACGGGCCTTGGTCGGCAAGTGTGCGGGCGCGTCTGTTTTGATTCGCTTGGTGTTGATCGACGCTGGTGTGGCGATGGAGTGCCTTTGGTGGATTCCGTGCCACCACGCGCGCCGCTGTCTCTTCACGCCTACAAACATCAGCGTGGTCATGTGGTCATTGCGGGGGGTGACCTGTCGATGGGTGGCGCCGTGCTTCTGGCGGGTGAAGCGGCACTGCGGGCAGGCGCTGGTATGGTCACCATCATTACTCGGCCAGAACATCGACCAGCGATTCTCGCCCGTCGACCGGAACTGATGGTCATGGATGCCGAAGACGACGTTGCCGTGAAGTCGGTGCTGGAAAGAGCAACCTGCGTCGTACTCGGTCCAGGGCTTGATCGGCGCCAGTGGGGGCGCAGTCTTTATCAGACCGTAACCGGTGTCACTCGGGCGCCGGTGCTGCTGGACGCTGACGGTTTCCATCACTGGCTCGAAAGCTCGAGAGTCTTCAGGCCAGCGATAGCAACGCCCCATGTGGCGGAGGCAGCCCGACTGCTGGGCACTTCAGCGGCGGCGATTGCGCATGATCGTCCTGCAGCAGCCAGTGCACTTGTGGAGAGTGTCAGCGATGTGGTGGTGCTGAAGGGCGCGGGTTCACTGGTTGCCGACCGCGGTGCGCTTACCGTCTGCGGTGCAGGTAACCCCTCGATGGCCAGTGCGGGCATGGGTGACGTCTTGTGTGGAATCATCGCTGCGCAGATTGCGGACAGTCACTCCGTATACGCTGCGGTGGTACGGGGTGTGGTCCTGCACTCTGTGGCCGGCGATAACGCTGTGTTGCGTGGTTCGCCGCACAGTCTGCTGGCGGGCGATCTGATCGACGAATTGCGTGCGCTGGCATGAGTCCGACATGAGGTACGATTTGCCGGACGAAGCCGCGACGATGCGATTGGGGGGCGAGCTGGCGGCCTGCCTGCGTGATCGATTCCAGCATGATGCCTGCGTCTACCTGCACGGCGATCTGGGGGCCGGCAAGACGACCTTGACTCGCGGTATATTGCGCGCGCTTGGTTTTCAGGGCGCTGTCAAAAGTCCGACGTACACCCTGCTCGAACCATACGAGCTGGCAGTTTGCACGGTATTTCATCTGGACCTCTATCGATTGGCGCGGGCCGATGAACTGGTCTTCGTAGGGCTCGATGAAACACTGGACACGCCGGGCATCAAACTCATTGAATGGCCCGAGCGTGGCGCAGGATTTTTACCGCCGGCCGACATCGACGTGCGGTTGGAGTTGGCAGGGGAAGGCAGGGTGGCGAACATCGACGTACGTGGACCTACTGGATGAACTACCGAATCTGGGTGTGGTGGCTTGCCCTCCTGCTGGTGCACTTGCCGGCCTCCGCCAACGTGCTGCAGAACATTCGTGTGCACGAAGCGCCGGATCACACACGTGTCGTATTCGATACCGTGGACGCCGTGCAGTACACCCTGAAAAATGAAACGAACCCCGCGCGTGTGACCCTCGAGTTTGCCAATACCAGTCCTGTCTCCGGGCTTGATACGGAACTGGTTGCTGCGTCTCGTCAGCGAATCCGCGCAATGCAGGGTGCATCCGTCAACGGTATGTACCGGCTTGTTATCGACCTGTCGGCAAAACACACACCCAAGGCATTTGTGCTGGCACCCATTCCGCCGTATGGCCACCGATTGGTGCTTGACCTCTTCACCGATGGAGTGGCGCCGGTCCGACCTGCAGCACCGGTAAGCCCCACAGGTGCACGCCTCGTTCTGGTGGCCATCGATGCCGGACATGGTGGTGAAGATCCTGGCGCGATTGCGGCCAATCGTCGGTATGAAAAAGACATCGTCCTGCAGATTTCGCGCAAGGTGGCGAAACGCATCGATGCGATCAGCGGTTTCAAGAGCGTGCTGGTCCGGGATGGTGACTACTACATCGCGCTGCGTGATCGTGTGCAGATTGCTCGCGAGGCACGAGCCGACCTGTTCGTGTCGATCCACGCCGATGCCTTCACGCGTGCCCATGTGAGTGGTGCTTCGGTGTTTACCTTGTCGGATCGTGGCGCTACGTCGGAAACGGCGCGGTGGCTTGCGGACAAGGAAAACCGCGCCGACCTGATCGGTGGTGTAGGTAAGGTGACGCTTGAAGACAAGGACCCGGTACTTCGCTCGGTATTGCTGGATCTGGCGATGGACGGCAATCGCTCTGCCAGTCTCGAGGCCGGCAAGTCGGTGTTGTCCAGCCTCGGCAGCACGACGCCTCTGCACAAGCGATTCGTCGAACAGGCAGGCTTCATGGTGCTGAAGTCCCCGGACGTTCCTTCGATTCTCGTGGAAACCGGCTTCCTGTCGAATCCCGCAGAAGCCCGTCGCTTGTCACAGGCGGATCACCAGGACAAGGTTGCTGCTGCGATCGTGCGCGGGATCCGAACCTTTCTGGAGAATTCACCGCCACCTGGAACCCTGCTTGCAAATCGGCTGGCGACCGACCCGAACCGGGTAGCGGGTACCCGTTACACCATCGTTCGAGGTGATACGCTTTCGCACATTGCTGACCGGTTTGGTGTGAGTCGGGAGAAGTTGCGAAAAGCAAACGCCTTGAAGTCCGATAACCACATTCGGATTGGTCAAGTCATCGTGATTCCGGCCAGTTGATCAGGTGCCTGTGAGTCCCGCGATTGTCAGGTCCTGTGCAGGAGCCGCGCGATGACTCGACGGATCAACATCCTGCCTGATGTGGTTGCCAACCAGATTGCGGCTGGCGAAGTTGTTGAACGACCCGCGTCCATCGTCAAGGAGCTGGTGGAAAACAGTCTTGACGCCGGTGCCACGCGCATCGTCATTCAGACCGAAACCGGTGGGCTTGATCGCATCATGGTGCGGGACGACGGTCATGGCATATCCCAGGACGATTTGCCGCGTGCGTTTGCTCGTCATGCCACCAGCAAGATCAGGACCGCAGAAGATCTGTTTCTGGTGCAAAGTCTTGGCTTTCGTGGCGAGGCCCTCGCCAGTATCGCCAGTGTGGCCAGGGTTGAGATCCAGTCCCGCACGGGGGATATGTCCATGGGCTGGTCGATGGCCATGAGCGGTGGTGTCACCGATTTCGAGCGACCGGTTGCACATCCCATCGGCACGACGGTTGAAGTTCGTGATCTCTTTTTCAATACACCGGCCCGTCGCAAGTTCATGAAGACGGAGCGCAGCGAAGCGCAGGCCATTGATACGGTGATCCGGCGACTCATTCTTGCCGAACCGGAGGTCGCCTTTGAATTCACGCAGGGCGGTACACGGTTGCAGGTTGGTGCCGGTGGCATGGAAGCCAGGCTCGCCCGGGTATTGGGTCAGGGGTTTCTCGCGAGTCATATAACGCTCGATGAACGGCGCGGACCCTATCATCTGCACGGTTGGGTTGGTTTGCCGACGTGGTCGCGCAGTCACGCCGATCATCAGTTCTTCTTTGTGAATCGTCGCGTAGTTCGCGACAAACTGGTCGCGCACGCCTTGCGGCAGGCGTACCGGGACGTGCTGTTTGGTGGGCGTCATCCGGTTTTTGTGTTGTCACTGGATCTCGCGCCCGAACTGGTGGATGTCAACGTGCATCCCACCAAGGATGAAGTTCGATTCAGAGATGCGCGTGACGTTCACGACTTCATTTTCGGCATCCTCAACCGTTCTTTGAGGGATGTCAGACCGTCGCATCAGCAAACCACTTCGATACCTGCGATAGCCTCAAGTCCGTTGACCACCTTGTCAGCGCCGGCTGTCGTGCTCGGCACCGCGCAACTGACCGGGTTCGACGAAGCGATGCGGACGCCGATAACGAGCGGGGTGTTGCCCGCTGAGCATCAGTCAGCAGATCGTGCACCGTCCCGGTACTCAGCTGGCGCTTTGATGATCGCTGAACCACTCGCCGTGCGAGAGACGCCGCGTGTCGATCAGCTGGACAAGGGCGTCCCTCCACTGGGTTATGCCATCGGTCAGTTGCATGGCATCTATCTGCTGGCACAGAACGCCAACGGTCTGGTGCTGGTGGATATTCACGCGGCACACGAAAGAATCGTGTACGAGCGGATGAAACGGCAACGAAGCGCCCAGGGCATTGTCGCTCAGCGATTGCTGGTACCGATTCTGGTAGACGTGTCGGAGCAGGAAGCAGAGCTCGCGGAAACTTCTGCCGATCTGTTGTCGAGCATGGGTCTGGTCGTGGACCGTACCGGGCCCGGCGCGATCACCATTCGCGAAGTGCCACAGAGCCTGCAGGGTGGAGATGCGCAAGCCCTGGTCAAGGATGTGCTTGCGGATCTCGCGGACCAGGGTGGTTCAAACCTGCTCGAAGCTCGCCAGCTTGAACTGCTGGGTACCATGGCCTGCCATGGTTCCGTGCGTGCCAATCGAGCGATGAGCCTGGCGGAGCTGAATGCACTGCTGAGGGAAATGGAAGTGACCGAGAATGCCGGGCAATGCAATCACGGTCGACCAACCTGGCGGGAAATGTCCGTCGATGAGCTGGACCGCCTGTTTCTTCGAGGCCGCTGATGGCCGAGCAAGCCTCGTTACTGGTGATTACAGGGGTCACCGCAACCGGCAAAACCGACCTGGCGCTCACGCTCGCTGATCGATTTCCTGTGCATCTCATCAGTGTCGATTCTGCGATGGTTTATCGAGGAATGGATATTGGCACCGCCAAACCATCCGCTGCGGAACTGCGTCGGCACCCTCATGCGCTGATTGATATCCGGGATCCGGTTGAAGCCTACACCGTCGCCGACTTCGTGAGCGACGCTGACCGTGAAGTGGCCTGGGCGTTTGCGAATGGCCGGGTGCCGATCCTGGTCGGTGGCACGATGATGTACCTGCGCGCCTTTCGCGAAGGTCTGGATGATATCCCGGCGTCGACACCAGCCGTGCGTGCGCTTGTTTCGCAGCGCGCGGCGCAGGAGGGCTGGCCTGCCTTGCACGCAGAACTCATCGCCCGTGATCCCGTCGCGGCAGCGGGTATTCATCCGAACAATCCGCAGCGGCTGGCGCGAGCACTGGAAGTGCTGTTGCTCACCGGCAGACCGCTGTCGAGTTATTGGGGCACTGCCCAAAGCGCGGCTGCAAGACATGCATGTGATGTCACTGAAGTGTTGCTCGACTGGCCCGAGCGGCAAATCGTTCATGATCGTATCGCGCAGCGACTGGATCACATGTTCGCTTCCGGATTCATCGATGAAGTTGTGCAGCTGCGTGCGCGCGGAGATTTGCATGTCGGATTACCTGCGTTGCGCGCGGTCGGGTATCGACAGGTATGGAGTTACCTCGATGGGAAACTGAGTGCAGATCAAATGCGGCAAGACGTTCTTGCAGCAACGCGAGGACTTGCGCGACGACAGTACACCTGGCTGCGTGCGTGGACACACATGCATCGTCTCTCTGCAGCAGATCCTGCAGTTACTTTCGATCAGGTAACGCGGCTTGCATTCCACGGGACCTCTGGCCATAGTGCCGCGGAAATCGTCGGGCTTGCGGAAGACAGACATTCGGTGTAGTTGAAAACTGAATTGTTCGATCAACACTGCGCTTCGTTAGATGTGAAGGTACGCAGCAGTCCAGCGGCGAAGAGAATTGCAAGAGTGCCAGGAGAGCAACATGTCAAAGGGGCAAAGCCTACAAGACCCTTATCTCAATGCCTTGCGGCGTGAGCGCATACCAGTGGCGATTTATCTGGTGAGTGGCATCAAGCTGCAGGGCCAGATTGAGTCGTTCGACCAATTCGTGATCCTGCTGCGCAACACCGTCAGTCAGATGATTTACAAACACGCCATTTCGACGGTCGTTCCATCGCGCAATATCAAGCTGGTGGGACTTCCGGATGATGATGACAATACTGAAGCGTCAGCTGAGTCGCAGCGGGCTTCGAGGAAAGCTGATGCCTGAAGTGTCCAGCTCGAATTTGCATCGGGAACACCTTGCCCGGGTTCGTTGATCGCCCGGAAGCAGGCAAACGTGCGCTGCTTCTGCATGTCGATTTCAAGCAGAGGCGTCAGAACACAGGTGACGCAGTCAGTCAGTTGAGTGAACTCGGTGAGCTGTGTCGAGCGCTGTCCGTTGAAGTGTGCGGCACGCTTACCGCACGTCGTGACGCACCGCATCCGCGCTGGTTCATTGGTGAAGGCAAGGTGGACGAGGTCAAGGCGGAAGCGTTGGAGAAAGGCGCAGACCTCCTCGTCGTTGATCACGAGTTGTCACCCAGTCAGCAGCGCAATCTGGAAAAGTCCCTCGAGTTTGCGGTACTGACGCGAACCGAAGTGATCCTGCATATCTTTCGCGCCCGCGCGCAAACTCATGAAGGCAAGTTGCAGGTTGAGCTCGCAGAGCTTGAACATGCGCAGTCACGACTGGTGCGTGGCTGGACACACCTGGATCGTCAAAAAGGCGGGATCGGCATGCGAGGTGGTGTCGGCGAGACCCAGATCGAACTCGACCAGCGCATGTTGAGTACCAAGATCAAGGCGATCAAGGTCCGCCTGGAAGAAGTCGGGCAACGGCGCGCCATGTCACGCAAAAGGCGCCAGCGCAATCACGCGCCATCCATTTCGCTGGTCGGCTACACCAATGCCGGCAAATCGACGCTGTTCAATCGATTGACACAGTCCGATGCCTTTGTCCAGGACCAGGTGTTTGCAACGCTGGATCCGACGATGCGACGACTGCTCGTGCCGGGCGTTGGGGAGTGCATCGTCGCCGATACCGTGGGATTCATCGGCAATCTGCCGCACACGCTGGTCGAAGCGTTCAAGGCGACGCTGGAGGAAGTTGGCGCTGCCGATCTGCTGCTGCACGTCGTCGATGCCAGTGACCCGCGCAGTGCTGACAAGATCAGCGCGGTTGAAAAGGTGCTGAACGAGATTGGCGCCTCCGGTGTGCCGACGTTGACGGTCTGGAACAAGATCGACCGCCTCGAGTCACCGCGCCTGGAGTCAGGCATCGCTGTCAGTGCGGTCACCGGCGACGGTGTCTCGGCGCTCATCGAAACCATTGGCAACACCCTCGGTGTTGAACGACCTGCCGTGCGGCTTTTGCTCGCTCCAGAAGATGGTCAGACCCGAGCCTGGTTGTACGAACTTGGCGCAGTGTTGAGTGAAGAGGTTCGTGAAGACGGGTCCGTGTCGTTGACGATCTCCGCTGACCCCCAATTGCTTGGCCGATTGAAGCAGATGCACAAGGGAATTCTTGAAGAGCTGACAGTTCGCGCAGTCTCTTCCTGAGTGTCGAATATGCCGAATGGCCGGTCTGCTTCGTTCTGGGATAGAATCGGGCTCCTTCTCTCAACCTGACTGAACAAGAATATGGCGTGGAATGAGCCCGGTGGCGGCAACAAAGATCCTTGGGGTGGCCGTGGTGGCGGTGGCGACCAGGGTCCGCCAGATCTGGATGAGGCCTTTCGTAAACTTCAGGCCCAACTATCGGGCATCTTTGGTGGTGGCCGCTCGGGTGGTGGTGGAGGAGCGACCGCGCCATCGAGCCGAATGTTCGTCATTGGCGGCGTCATCCTGGTCATCCTCTACTTTGCCATGGGTGTCTACCAGGTCGATGAACAGGAGCGGGGTGTCGTATTCCGATTTGGCGCGGTTCAAGCTGATCCGGTGATGCCTGGTCTGCATTGGAACCCACCCATTATTGATCGTGTCGAGAAGGTCAACGTCACCCGTGTTCAAGGTCATGAACATTCGGCGTTGATGCTCACCGAGGATGAAAACATCGTTGAGGTGAGCCTGACGGTGCAGTGGGTCATCAACGACCCGAAAAAATATGTCGTTGAGGTGCGCGACCCAAAACGCAGTCTTGAACATGCGACGGAGAGCGCGCTGCGCCACGTGGTCGGTGGCTCGGTCATGGACCAGGTCATTACCGATGGTCGTGAGGCGGTGGGTCTCGAGGTTCAGGAGCGATTGCAGAATTATCTGGACCGATATAACACCGGCATTCTCATCTCGAAGGTCAACATAGACTCCACTGCGCCACCAAACCAGGTGCGGGATGCCTTTGATGATGTGCAGAAAGCCAAAGAAGACGAGCAACGGGTAATCAACGAAGCCAACGCGGTTGCTGAAAGCGTCGTGCCTCGATCCCGTGGTGGCGCGCAGAAGCAGATTGAACAGGCCAATGGCTATCGCGAGCAGGTCATCGCTCGGGCAGAAGGTGAAGCCGCTCGCTTCGAAAAGCTGCTCACCGAGTATCAACTGGCGAAGGGTGTCACACGGGATCGTCTGTATATTGATGCGATGGAGAGCGTGCTTGGCTCCACCTCCAAGATCATGGTGGACGTAGGCCAGGGTAACAACCTGATGGTGTTGCCACTGGATCGTCTGCAAGCTGCAGCGGCGCTACCCTATCTGAATCCGGCTTATGAGGGCGCAGTGCGCGCGAACCCTGAGTCGGCTGCTTCGGATGACAGCTCCAGTACCCCCCGTGATCGTGTGTTGAGATAGTCGGCAGCGCCCCTCAGCGCATAAGGAGTAGTGATGAACAATCGTAGTTCTCTGATTTTCGGCGCGGCAGGGCTGTTGTTCCTGCTTGCCTATTCGTCCCTTTATGTGGTCAAACAAACCGAACGCGCGGTCCTCTTGCGATTCGGGGCGGTGGTGAAGGCGGATATTCCGCCCGGCCTCTACTTCCGCTGGCCAATTGCCGAAGACGTGAAGCTGTTCGACGGTCGTATCCTGACCTTCGATTCCGAGGCTGAGCGTTATTACACCCTCGAGAAGAAGCCGGTGATCGTCGACTCATTTGCCAAGTGGAAGATTGCGGATGTCTCGCGTTTTTACACAGCAACATCTGGAGATGAAACCACCGCGACGCGGATTCTGGCCGAGCGAGTCAAAGAAGGGCTGCGTAACCAGATCAGTCGACGCGACATGCACGAAGTTGTCTCCGGCAAACGGGATGAGCTGATGGAAGAGCTCACCGCATCGCTCGACAAGGTCATGCGGGAGGCCGCTGGCGTGCAGGTCATCGATGTGCGTGTCAAACGGATCGATCTGCCGCAGGAGGTATCAAGCGAAGTTTATGCGCGGATGTCCTCTGAGCGGGAAATCGAAGCCAAACGCTATCGGGCACAAGGGGATGAGCTGGCGGCGGGCATTCGTGCTGATGCGGAACGTCAGACACTGGTGATTGAAGCCAATGCCTATCGTGATTCCGAGCGGATTCGCGGTGAAGGAGATGCCAAAGCCGCAGCGATCTATGCGTCGGCATTCAATCGTGATCCGGAGTTCTACGCGTTCTACCGCAGCCTGAATGCCTACACCAAGATCTTTGCCGGCAAGGAAGATGTGCTGGTCGTTGACCCTTCCAGCGACTTCTTCAAATACTTGAAGAAAAACGACGGCTGACGCCGCGACGAAGCCTCAAGAATTTTCCTGGCCCAGAACGGCCCAGAACGAGCGTGCGGTGAACGACAACAAATGGCGATTGCCGCATGGCGTTGATGAGCTTCTGCCACCCAAGGCGGGTGCGCTTGAGCGACTGCGTCGATCGGTGCTGGATCTTTTCAAGACCTGGGGCTACGAACACATAGAGCCTCCGCTTATTGAATACCTCGACTCGCTGCTGGTTGGCAGTGGGCAGGACCTCGATCTGCAAACCCTGAAGGTCATTGACCAGCAATCCGGACGAATGCTGGGCGTTCGCGCGGACATGACGTCTCAAGCGGTGCGAATCGACTCCCACAGCCGCCGCAGCGAAGGCATCCAACGATTCTGTTATGCAGGCGCGGTTGTTCATGCGAACCCGCGCGGTGCGCTGGATGCTCGTATCCAGTTCAAGGCAGGCGCAGAGCTGTTTGGCTCACCTGCGCCGACCGCTGATGCAGAGGTGGTCGCGCTGATGCTCGCGGCACTGGCCGTGGCGGGTGTCGAGAAACCCGTATTGCTGCTGGGTCACATGGGCGTGTTCCGTGCCCTGGTCGAGCCCCTGCAGTTGTCGAGCGCAAGTGCGCGTCAACTGTTCGAAGCCGTGCAGAGAAAATCAGAAACCGATATCGGTGAGCTGGTACGAGACCTGGGTGTGCCTGAAGTACTGGTTCAATTGCCTGGCATGATGGGTGACGTTTCTTTGCTCGCGACAGCTTGCCAGACCTTTTCTTCCGCCCCTCCCGCGGTGCTGACTGCGCTTGCCGAGTTGGGTGATGTAGCAGGACGGGTTGCCGCGAGTAATCCGGATGTCGAGATTCGCTTTGATCTGTCGGAACTATCGGGTTACGGGTATCACAACGGCCCGGTTTTCGCGGCGTACCAGAAAGATCAAGGAGCGCCGGTCGCTCAGGGTGGTCGTTATGATGGTGTGGGCGCTCACTTTGGCAGAGCACGTCCAGCGACCGGCTTTGATATGAACCTGCACAGACTCGTGGTAGAAGAAGCGCCTGGTGAGGCAGTCTGGGTGTCCTGGAGCGAGGTTGTGGACGCCGCGCTCATGCAGCGCATCAAGGCGTTGCGGGCGGATGGCCATGTTGTTGTTCAGGCGCTCGGCCAGGCAGAGACCGCGCCATTGCGATGTGTACGTGAACTTGTCAGATCAGGAGACGGCTGGGTGTTGAGGAATCGGCATGGGAAGTAATGTTGTCGTCATCGGAACGCAGTGGGGTGACGAGGGCAAAGGCAAGATCGTCGATCTGCTGACGGATCGGGTTGCTGCTGTCGTTCGTTTCCAGGGTGGCCATAACGCCGGCCATACGCTGGTCATTGAAGGTCAAAAAACGATTCTGCATGTGGTGCCCAGTGGCATCCTTCGTGACGGCGTGGCGTGCATCATCGGCAACGGAGTGGTTCTGGAACCGCATGCGCTGTTGAAGGAAGTGCAAAACCTGGAAGCGCGTGGTGTACCTGTTCGCGAGCGATTGAAAATCTCGCCGGCATGCCCGCTTATCCTGCCCTACCATGCGGCGCTTGATCTTGCGCGGGAAGACGCCCGCGGCAGCCAGAAAATTGGTACCACTGGTCGAGGCATCGGGCCTGCCTACGAAGACAAGGTTGCACGTCGCGGTGTACGGTTGGGTGACATGTTTCACTGGCAGAGTTTTGCCAGCAAGCTGTCGGAAGTCATGGAGTATCACAACTTCATGCTGGTGAGCTATTACAAGGTCAAGCCGGTCGAATTTCAGAAGACACTGGATGACTGCGCTGCGATCTGTGAGCAGATCAAGCCCATGGTCACCGATGTGGTGGCGCTGTTGCATGGCCTGCGCGAGGCCGGTGAGAACATCCTGTTTGAAGGCGCACAGGGTGCGCTGCTGGATATCGATCTGGGCACGTATCCTTTTGTGACCAGTTCCAACACGACAGCTGGTGGTACGGCTGTCGGCAGCGGTTTTGGACCCAAGTATCTCGACTACATCCTCGGCATTACCAAGGCTTATGCAACTCGCGTCGGCTCTGGTCCGTTTCCAACCGAACTGTTTGATGATGTGGGCAAGCGACTGGCCACCCGAGGGCATGAGTTTGGCTCGACCACCGGGCGCCCTCGGCGGTGTGGCTGGTTCGATGCGGTTGCGCTTCGTCAGGCTGTGCAGATCAACAGCATCTCGGGTCTTTGTCTGACCAAACTCGATGTTCTGGATGGTCTGGAGGAAATTCGCATCTGCACGGGTTACGGGCGTCCTGACGACGCGGCCTATCTGCCCAACTTCGGCAGTGAGTATTACGCAGAAATCACACCGTTTTACGAAACGCTGCCGGGTTGGCAGGAATCAACACTTGGCATCAAGCGGCTGGAAGAATTGCCGGAAAATGCGCGCCGCTACATCCGCAAGGTTGAAGAGGCGGTAGGTGCCAGTATCGACATCATCTCCACAGGCCCGGATCGAAGCGAAACGATCGTGCTCAAGGACCCCTTCAATTGTTAGACCCGCAATTGCTGGAAATTCTGGTCTGCCCGATTACCAAGGCACCTCTGTTCTACAAACGGGAACGTAACGAGTTGTGGTGCCGGCAGAGTGAACTCGCCTATCCGATCGTCGACGACATCCCGATGATGGTGGAAGACGAAGCACGCCCGCTCACCGCTGAAGAACTTCGCAGTCTGGAGCGCGGGTGAATCAGGTCGTCATCAGTGGTGTTGGTCTGTGGCACCCGCCACATGTCATCACCAATGCTGAATTGGTGGCCAGTTACAACGGCTGGGTCGAGAGCTTCAATCAGGAACATGCTGCGCAAATAGCCACTGGAGCGATCGAGGCCGTGGCGCTCTCCAGCGTCGAATTCATCGAAAAGGCATCCGGCGTAAAACAGCGTTATGCCTATGAAAAAGAGGGCATTCTCGACGTAACGCGCATGCGACCGAATATCAGCGCGCGTGGTGAAGACGAGCTTTCTCATCAGGCCGAGATGGCATTGGCTGCGGCTCGACCTGCACTCATCGCTGCCAACAAACAACCGCACGACATCGACATGGTCATTGTCTCGTGTGCGTACACTCAACGCGCCTACCCGGCGATTGCCATCGAAGTACAGGCAGCATTGGGTATTGAAGGCTTTGGATTTGACATGCTGGTGGCTTGCTCAGCGGCAACGTTTGCGTTGCAGCGGGCATACGACGCGATCGCTGCCGGTTCTGCGCGCGCGGTGCTCGTCATCAATCCCGAGCTGACCTCGCCGCAGGTCAACTACAAGGATCGAGATGGCCACTTCATTTTTGGCGATGTGGCGACGGCCGTCGTGCTGGAGCGCGCCGAAACCTGTACTTCACAACACAGTTACGCGGTGTTGGGCATGCGGGCCCGCACGGTGTACTCCAACAACATTCGCTCGAATTTCGGTTATCTGTCGTTTGTTGATGATTCCGACCCTTATGGCCGGGACAAACTGTTCCATCAAAATGGCCGCAAGGTGTTCAAGGAAGTGTGCCCGATGGCGGCCGACCATCTGCTGGCACAAGTTGAATCTCTGGGATTCAGTGTCCCGGACATTCGTCGCTGGTGGCTGCATCAGGCGAACATCAACATGAATCAGCTCATCGTGCGCAGGTTGTTGGGTAACGACCCTACGCCGGACGTTGCGCCCATCGTTCTTGATGAATACGCCAACACCGCGTCCGCCGGCTCGTTGATCGCATTCGCGTTGCATCACGAGGATCTGCTGTCTGGCGATCTGGGTGTGATCTGCTCGTTTGGCGCCGGCTATTCGATCGGCTCCCTTGTGCTGCGCAAGCGATAACATTCATGCCTGATCGAGCCAATGCTCATGCTCGCCGCATGCTGTTGTTTTCGCTGGTGGTGGTCGGCATGGGATTTACCGTGTTGTTTCCCGTGCTTGCCCCGCTCGGGCGGGAGATGGGTCTCAGTGAACTCCAGATCACGTCAATCATTGCGGCCTCGTCACTGACCGTGTTCCTGTCGAGCCCGTTCTGGGGCCGATTGTCGGACAAGTACGGACGCAAGCGCATCATTCTGACCGGCATCTTCGGATTTACTGCAGGTACCGTGCTGTTCAACTCGACGTTACACGCAGGTCAAGCGGGCTGGATTACCGGATCAGTTCTCTTTGTGGCGTTGATCGTTGCACGCATGATGCATGCGGGTGTCATGTCCGCAACCATGCCAGCGGCCAATGCCTACATGTCGGACGTGACCAGCATTGCCAATCGCACGAAGGGGATGGGCGCGGCCGGTGCAGCCAATAACGTCGGCGCGATCCTCGGCCCTGCCGTAGCGGTGTTCGCCGTTGTTTCATTGATCGCGCCGCTCTGGATCATGGCCGGTCTTGCGCTGCTCAATGGCCTGTTTGTCTGGCGCTTTTTGCCAGAGCTGCCAAGGAAATCACCCAGTACGCTGCCGCCGCGAATGAAGTATGGCGATCCGCGCATTCTGCCTTTCATCATCGTTGGCGTGACCATGTTCATGGGCAATGCCCTGGTGCAGCAGACCATGGGGTTTCGTTTTCAGGACGCGCTGGGTCTGACCGGGGCACAAACCGCACAGACCATGGGCGTTGCCATGATGGCGTCTGCGGTGTGTTCGCTCATTGCGCAGGGTGTCATCGTCCAGCGTCTCGAGATTGCGCCGTTCAAATTGTTGCGGCTCGCACTGCCACTGCTGATCACGGCGTTTGTCATCATGGCGCTGGTAGAAAATCGCTGGGCGCTGACCGGTGCGCTGATGATTCAGGGCTTTGGCATGGGTCTCGCCGGACCTGGTTTCATGGCCGGGGCATCGCTTGCAGTCTCACCACAGGAACAAGGTGCAGTCGCCGGTGTGGCGGGCTCCTGCGGGCCGCTTGGCTTTACGATCGGTCCTCTCCTTGGCGGTCTGTTGTACCAGGTCTCGCCAACATTGCCCTACGCGACGGCGGCGGTCATCTATGTAATTCTGCTCGCCTGCATGCCATGGCTCGGGCGACGGGTTGCGGTACACCAGGGTTCTTAGTTCGAACGGGGCGCACATGTATTACGACACTCGACTCCATCAGGCAGATTGCCCCTACTGTGGCGAATCCATTGAGCTGGTGATCGATCCCAGCGAGCCGGAGCAGGTCTATATCGAAGACTGCTCCGTCTGCTGTCGTCCTATCTTCATGACGGTGATGGTTGATGAAGATGAGATTACCGTCTATCTGCAATCCGAAGACGAGGCCTGAGAGCGGCCGTCCGATCGCGAACATGCAATCGGGGTCAGGAGACCCCTCCTACAAGGTTATGCGTGTGCAGCGATTTGTAGGAGCGATCTCCTGATCGCGATCTTCGGTGATCCCAACCATCGCGGTCTGGAGACCGCTCATACGGTGGGGCGTACCCAAGGGGCTAGTCACCGCGCGCGAAACTGGCGATCGCCTGTGCGGTATCCCGGCTGACATCAGGACAGGCGATGGCGAAGATCTCGGTACCGTGAATCGTGCCCAGCATGGTGCGGGCTCGTGCCGCAACGCCCGCCTTGAGTAACAAGCGATAGAACGCAATGCCTTCGTCACGCAACGGGTCACACTCGTTGACACTGATCACTGTTGGCACCAGCCCTTTGACATCGTCTTCCGTTGCAAAGCCCGGCCATGCCAGTGGATCGCGACGATTGAATGCCTCGATGCCGTACGCCATCGCGCCGTTGTTGTTGTGCAGGTCGAGCAGAATCCCGTTGTTTTCAACAGACGAGGGATATCGCTCGTCCGGCCAGCGACCAGCAATGTACGGGCACAGCGCATACATGCCTTTGATCAAGCCCTGATCCCCATCACGCTTGAGTTTGAGACCGGTGGCCAGGGTGAGGTTGCCACCACCACTCTCGCCGGCGAGGATAATGCGGTCTTGATTGATGCCCAGTGCTGACGCCTGCTGGTGCACCCAATGCACGCCGGATACGCAGTCATTGAGGCCCGCCGGGAATGGTTTGACCTCAGCAGATGACGACGGCGTCAGGCAGTTGCGGAAGTCGATCATGGCCACGGCGACACCCTGATTCGCGATGATGCGTCCCCAGGCGCGATACATGCCGTCGAAGCAGGACATGGTCTGCATGCCGCCGCCATGAAAGTAGACGACACAAGGAGGATTGATCGCGCCCTTGGGACGCATGAACAGGACCTGGATGGTGTTGTTGTCCGGGCTCGAGGTGAATTCGTGGGTGGAGATGTCGAGACCACTGGATGGCGCGATCTGCTCGTTGTCCATCATCTTGAACATGGCCTGCATGCCTTCGCGGCGAGCCAGCGCTTCCGGCGTGTTGGCGGCTGCGATCAGGGTGTCCCGATCCGCCACATCACCGGCACCCCCGAACATGCCACCCATGACGGCCTTGATGCGTGGGTCGATGCGCGCGTCATTCTGAATCTTGCTCATTCCAAGTCTACCCAAGTCTACGTTGTGATCTGAACTACTCTGTAGCAGAGTCCTCTCGACGAACGCAACGCCTCTTTTCCGGCTGCAGGTGGTCTTCACACGATTCACTGCGTGAAAAGCTCATTCGAGGCCGTTCAACAGAAAATCCATGGGACTAACGTACAGGAGTTTTTTCAATGAATGGTTTGGCTGACAGACTCAAGGACCGCGCACTGTTGCGTACTCAGGCCTTCATTGATGGAGCATGGGTCGACGCCGATTCCGGCGCGACTGTGCCTATTCAGAATCCGGCCACAGGTGAGACCATCGCTTCGGTGGCGCGATGTGGAACCGCCGAGACACGGCGTGCCATCCTTGCTGCAGAGCGTGCCCAGATCGGCTGGCGAAAACTCACGGCCAAAGCGCGCAGCGATATCCTGCGACGCTGGTTCGATCTGATGATGGCCCATCAGGATGATCTGGCTGAAATTCTGACCGCCGAAATGGGCAAGCCCCTGGCGGAAGCGCGAGGCGAGATTGCGTATGGCGCGGGCTACGTTGAGTGGTTCGCGGAGGAAGCCCGGCGGGTGTATGGCGATGTGATTCCGGCTGCTGCGCCCAACCAGCGCATCATCGTCACCAAACAGCCGGTAGGCGTGGTGGCGTGCATCACACCCTGGAACTTCCCGAATGCAATGTTGACCCGCAAGGTTGCGCCCGCATTGGCAGCGGGTTGCGCCGTGGTCTGCAAGCCTGCGAATGCAACTCCGCTGTCTGCATATGCCATCGCTGAACTTGCTGTTCGAGCGGGCATCCCGTCCGGAGTGATCAACGTGGTGACCGGCAATACTGCCCAGATTGGTGCGGAGCTGACTGGCAATCCCATCGTCCGCAAGCTGACGTTCACCGGCTCCACGCCGGTCGGCAAAACACTGATGGCGGAGTGCGCGCAAACCGTGAAGCGAACGTCTATGGAACTGGGTGGGAATGCGCCTTTCATCGTGTTTGAAGATGCCGATCTCGATGCCGCCGTGGCCGGCGCCATGGCGTCGAAGTTCCGCAACGCCGGGCAAACCTGCGTCTGCACCAACCGCATTCTCGTGCAGGACAGTGTGCACGATGTTTTTGCAGAGAAGCTGGCTGCAGCGGTGAAGACGTTGAAGCTCGGCAATGGCACCGATGCAGGCACCACGATTGGTCCGCTGATCGACGAAGGCGCGGCCAATACGGTGCTCGAATTTGTTGCAGACGCGGTGAAACTCGGCGCGACCGTGGTTACCGGCGGGCGACGCTCTTCCTTGGGGGCCTGTTTTGTGGAGCCCACCATACTTACCAATGTCACCACACAGATGAAGGTGTTCCAGGAGGAGATCTTTGGGCCAGTCGCTCCGCTGATTCGATTCAAGGATGAGGCCGAGGCGGTAGCGATGGCCAATGACACGCCTT
>CAMDVY010000003.1 GCA_945878745.1 Klebsiella pneumoniae
CTGATCCACAGTTCTCGGCTCTTCCAGCGCTGCCTCTGGCGATTGAGCGACAAGTCTCTCGACCGGTTCCGGTTCCGGCCCAAGCTCCATTTCCAACTCGGTCGACTGCTGCGAAATTGAGGACGACTCATCCACGAGGTCCGGCGCCAGCATCGAAACTTCAGCAAGAACTTCAACCGGTAGCGGCAGCGCCTCAGCATCGATCGAAGGTGTCGTCGGATCGTCACTGATCGTGTCGACCACGAATTCTGGCTCGCTTTCGACATCGAGGTTGTCCAGCAAGATCTCACCGACATCAACTTCAGCTTGGTCCAACCCCCCGGAAAAGCTCGATGTTGGCAAAGCCTGAACGATCGACAGAGTCGCCGTGTCGACGTCCAACGTTTCTCCGAAGGGGACTTCGACGCCAAGGATCGAGTCCAAGGATGTTTGTCCTTCGGTCTCGCTCGCCGCAAGTTCAAGCTCATCTGCCGCGGCTGCATCTGCAGGCGCCATCTCCCAAACAGCTCCACCCTCGACTTCGTCGGTCGATACGGGCGTTGAAGACTCGAACGTCAACGAATCCAGGTCGATGACGGGCATGCCGGAGTCGACCAGTTCTTGGAGGGCTTCTCCTGCTTCATCCACACTACTGCGGTCGTCTGCAGGCTGTGCTTCTTCAATCTCTGCCTCTGGAAACGCAGCCGTCGCCGAATCGACCACCGACTCGGTGCTCGCCAGCACCAGCCCACGGCCCAAATATCCGGTGGCAATGAGACTGCGCTCGACCACGTCCAGGATATCGTCGGCTTTGGCGCCAACATTGGTGACCAAACGCTCAAGGTGATAGTCGATGCCACTCAGGCAATCTGCGAATCGATCAAGACGTTCCCATTGCGCAGCCTGGCCGTCGCTCGACAGAGACGAAATCTCTGTCACCAGAAACGCGTGGCAATCCTCAAGTAGAGACGCTGGGCGAACAAAACCCGTGATGCGCAGAGCAGCGCTGATTCCTTGCAGATTTCGAGCAACGCCTTCGAGATTCTCCTTTGCAAAACCGCTACCAACAAAATTGACGATGGCCTGCTTGATCGCCTCAAGCCCAGTCCGGGATTCGATCAGCACCTGACGCTCTGCGTCGGATACGCCGGGCGCGCGTTGAGCATGGCCCGTGAGATGCGTGACGCTGGCCAGATTTTCCTCAACCTGCACAAGCGCGGATGCAATACCGAACAGCTGCTCTCGATCCAGTTCGGTCAGATCCTTGAATCGCTCCAACACCTCGAGTTGATCCAGCACGATCAGCCGCGAGCTTTCGAAGCCTAGCACTCCGCAGGTGGAGGCAATGCGTCGCAGGGAATCTGCGAGGATCACCAGTTTGTCCGCGTCGGGTTGGTCGCCTCGCACCAGCAGGTCGAGCTGATCCTTGACTCCGGTGATCTCTTCGTTCAGCGCTCGACTTGCGGCCACCAACGCCTCGCGACCAGACGCCAACAGCTCACCATCGTTAGCCGGCTCCATTCGCCGACGCATTTCCTTCAGGCGCGACGTCGGTTGCCCGCGCACCTGCGCGGCATCGATCAACTGCAGCAACAACCGTTCGGGAACAGGCTCGAGAATGGCTTCAACGCCATCCTGGGCGAAGCGACGTATCTCCGCATCCAGACGCCTCAGCACCTTGATGATTTCTGCGGACAGCGGTCGGGTGGCCAAGCGCAGACTGTCGACAAACTCCCCAAACGACTGCCAGAGTATTTCCGAGGGCGTGTCCTTGCAGATGCGCTCAAGACCAACGCCAACTTTTTTGAGCGTATCGAGAAAGTGAGGCTCATCCTCTCCTTTCAACAGGGCCAGGAGTACGCCCTGATAGGCAGCTCGAATTCGCTTGATTTTCTCTCGTCCATTGATGCGTTCAAACCGGTCGAGCGCGGCTTCATCAGCTACGAATTGCACTGGGCGAGGTGGGGCAACTTCATCGAGATGAAGTTGCTTGCCAATACGGTTCACCAGCGGCAGCACGCCACTTTCGGTGTCTGCTGTTCCAGCCTGTATCTGTTCCAGACGGACCGGCAGCTCGAGTATCCCCTGCATCAGGGCTTCACAGGGTAAGCCGTCGTCTGCAAATTGCTTGTTCAGCAGACCTTGCGCGAGCCGCTCCAGATGATCAGCAAGTAAAGCCACGCCCGGCAATTCGAGCATGACCAGAGTGCCATGAACCTGGTGTAACGAAGTCAGACAAGTTCGCATCCGCGTTTCGTCTCGGCCGAACTCCGCAAATGCCTCCAATGCCTGCCGGGCTTCTTCAAGCGCTCCGAAGATCTCGCCCTTCACCCACTCAAGGGCAAACATTTCCCGGCCTTGACTCATTTTCTTGCCATTCCTGTTGCGCCGGAGCAAACCCGGATCATCGACCAATCACCCAAGCCAGCCCAGCCCAACATTGGGTTAAGGCAACTTGAAGCCTTCGACGGACTCTTTCATGGCATTTGCCATTGCCGCCAGGTTGCCGATGGACTTGGCAGTGTGGTCCGTGCTTTGCGCCGTCTTGACAGTTATAGCCTGTATCACACTCATCGTGTTTGATACGTGGCCAGCGCTCGCAGCCTGTTTCCTCGCTGCATTCGATATGTTCTGGATCAGATCTGCAAGCGTATGCGAGACGTTTTCGATTTCCTCAAGCGCAACACCTGCATCCTGCGCTCGCTTGGCACCGCCAACGACTTCTGCAGTGGTCTGTTCCATCGAGGTAACCGCTTCGTGCGTATCGGTTTGAATCGCCTTGACGAGCGCAGCAATCTGTTTGGTTGCAGCACTCGACCGTTCTGCCAATCGCTGCACTTCATCGGCTACCACGGCAAATCCGCGACCGGCGTCTCCGGCCATCGACGCCTGAATGGCCGCATTCAATGACAAGATATTGGTCTGATCTGCAATGTCATTGATGAGCGAAACGATATCGCCAATCTCCTGACTGCTCTCGCCCAGCCGCTTGATGCGCTTGGCCGTCTCCTGAATCTGACCGCGGATACTGTTCATCCCGTTGATCGTATCGTGCACCACCTGTGACCCATTCCCGGCGATACCCACCGCTCGCTCGGCAACTGCCGCAGACTCTACCGCATTGGCAGACACTTGATCGATTGAAGCAGCCATTTCATTGATCGCCTGGGAGGCCGCTGAAATTTCACGCGCCTGACTTTCTGCGGCTTGAGCCAAACCGCTGGCAGTGGTTTGAGTCGACGTCGCCGCGCCGACTACCTGACCGGAAAGATCATTGATCTTGATCACGAGTTCACGCATCTGATCGATCGCAAAATTGATCGAGTCGGCAATGGCTCCGGTGAAGTTCTCTGTTACCGAAGCGCGAACCGTCAGATCCCCTTCCGCCAGATCTGCGAGCTCATCCAGCAGTTGCAGGATTGCAGATTGATTCCGTTCGTTTTGAGCAGCTTGCTCGGCGAGCTGCAATCTGACTTCACGCAACATCTGCCAACCCGTTGCGCCGAGCAGCGCGAGGCTGAGTAAGGCGACCAACAATGGTTGATTCGACAACAGTGGCGTGACGTCCGTGACAGTTGTCCAGACAAGGCCTACACACAAGGACGCAAACACGCACAACAGGATCAGTGTGATCGGCGAGATTTTTCGGTTATTCATAGTCAATCCCTTTGCTACAGCTCCATTGCCGAACGACGTTCCCGGCGTTCGGTGACCTCATCAACAAACAACGCAACCTTGTGAAATTTCTCTTCACCAAGCAATCCGCTCAACCGGGCTTCGTGAAAGACCCGTCCACCTTGACGATAGATTCCGCGAACAATGGGGGCGAATGCTGTTGGCACTTCCTCTCCCGGTGGCTCAAAGCTACTGAGCGCAAAGTGCGAAATACCAAGCGACGCCTCAACCATCAATCCGGCGACCAGTGGCCCTGCTTCGACCACCAGCACCCGTGCCAACGCCTGCGGCAGCGTTTGTTCGATGCCAAGGTACGAATGCAGATCGATGATCGGAATAAGGCGCCCACGAATATTAGCGATACCGAGCATCCACTCCCTGACTCCTGGCACTGGGGTGTACCTGGGTACTTTGAGTACTTCGAGCACCTCGCCCATCGACGACACCAGTCGAACGCCACCCAGCTGATAGCCGATACCCTGCCACCTGGGTTCATTCTTCTCGCCAAAGGGAACCGCAACACTATTCGCGCGTGCGGCCAACTGGAGATTCCGCAGTACTTCGAAGGCAGCGGTTTTCATGACGGCTCCCCCCGGCAACGATCCAGCACCCCGTTGATACAGGTCATCAACTGTTCATCGCTGACCGGCTTTACGAGGTAGGCACGAGCACCCTGACGCTCTCCCCATACTCGATCAGCCTCCTGTTTCTTGGAGCTGATCATGATTACAGGAATGTGCTGCGTGGTTGCGCCGCGCGTTATTTGTCGGGTCGCTTGAAAGCCATTGATACCCGGCAACACCACATCCATGAGGATCGCGTCCGGCACTTCATCCCGTGCCATGGCCAGGCCAGCATCTCCGGATGCCGCTGTCAACACCTGATGCCCGTGCTTTACCAGCAGATTTACCAGTTGATGCGCCTCGATCGGCGAGTCTTCAACGACAAGAATGCGTGCCATTATTGGTTCTTCACCATATCTGCGAGCGATTCACGCGCCAACGACCAGCGAGCGAATCGTCCCCAACAGCTCTTCGCGACTGAAAGGTTTGGTGATGTACTGGTCCGACCCGACGATGCGCCCTTTGGCTCGGTCAAACAGGCCATCCTTTGATGACAACATCACCACCGGTGTGGATTTATACAGACTGTGATTCTTGATCAAGGCACAGGTCTGATAGCCATCCAGGCGGGGCATCATGATGTCCATGAAAATGATGGCTGGATTGCTTTCCGCAATCTTGGCAAGTGCATCGAATCCATCTTCGGCCGTGATGACGTCGCAGCCTTCTTTGGTCAACAGATTTTCGGCACTTCGGCGGATGGTCTTGCTGTCATCAATGACCAATACACGTACGCCTCGGAGTTCCTCTTCCATCGATCTTGTCCAGGTGATTTCGCAACGAAATGGTCGTCGCACCAGCGAACCAGATATGTATCAGCTATGGAGAGGGGGGGCCAGAGAGGTGGTCCCGGGAGGAGAAGTCGTTCTCATTTCAGTTGCCGGTTGGCACACATGCCGCTACTTTACCTACCCCTCGCTGACTCGGTCCGTACATGGCTCATTTTGCATTCGTCATGGATCCGCTAGAAACCTTGAGCCTGAAAAAGGACTCGACTCTGGCAATGATTCGGGCTGCCCAACTGCGTGGTCATCATGTCAGTTATCTGACCCTCGCCGATCTCCTCTATTCCGACGATCGAGCACAAGGGTTTGCCCGCGAACTACGCCTGCGCGACGACTTCGCACAGACCCTGGATTACAAGCAAGCAGGCAGTGACTGGTATGTGCTGGGAGCACCAAAACTGTGTGACCTTGCTTCTTTCGATATCGTCATGATGCGCAAGGACCCACCATTCAATATGGAGTACGTCTACGCCACCTACTTTCTTGAGCGCGCAGCGGAAGGCGGCGCCAAGGTGGTCAACAATCCACGAAGCCTTCGCGACTGCAACGAAAAGTTCTTTGCCACTGCGTTCCCGACGTGTTGCCCGCCATTGATCATCTCCCGCTCCATGGAGGTGCTGAAAGGTTTCCACGCGCAGCACGGTGACGTTGTGCTCAAGAAGCTCGATGGCATGGGTGGTATGAACATTTTTCGAGTCACCCGGGACGACCCTAACCTCAATGTCATTCTCGAGACGATGACCAATCGAGAAGTCGAGCTGGTCATGGCCCAACGCTATCTGCCGCAGATCAGTGATGGTGACAAGCGAATCCTCATGATCGACGGCGAGCCGGTTCCTTACGCATTGGCGCGCATTCCCAAGAGCGGAGAATCAAGGGGAAACCTGGCTGCAGGTGGAACCGGGGAGGGTCGACCGCTGACCACGCGGGATCGAGAAATCGCCAGTATCGTGGGGCCGGAGCTGGTCCGTCGGGGGCTGCGTTTTGTCGGCATTGACGTGATCGGAGATTATTTGACCGAGGTCAACGTCACCTGTCCCACCTGTATTCGTGAACTGGACGCGCAATTCGGACTCGACATCGCAGGTACACTGATCGAGAAGTTGACTCTCACAGCGAGCTGAGACTGCATTGTGAGCGAAGCGCCCATATCCTCAATCCAGCCACGGGATCGCCTGGGATTTACCCTGTTCCTGGCTGCGAGCCTGCATGTTGCGATCATTCTCGGCATCGGGTTCTCTGCCGATCTGAACCTTGATCGAACGCCGAGTATCGAGGTAACCCTCGCCCTCTACAATGACGAAAACGCACCCGAAACCGCCGATTACATCGCCGCCACCAATCAGGCCGGCAGTGGTGACGCAAGCGAGAAGAACGAGCCGACGACAAGAGAGCAAACACCTTTTCATGACGAGAAGATCTCACCGATCGCACAGCTGCCAGAGCCTGCGCCCAGCGCTGCGCAAGCCCGTCAGGTCGATGCCGTTGCAACAACGGGCATCAACGACTTCCAGATAGCCACAGAGGTTGAGCTTCTCGACAAGGCTGAACAGCCGCATCTCAAGGAGCAGAACTACGAGACGCTGCTGCACGAAATTGCCAGTCTCGAAGCGAGAATTTCCGAAGAGGAAAATGCGTCAGCCAACGCGCCTCGCATTCGTCGCCTCACCAGTGTTTCCGCCAAGAGCATGGCCGAGGCAGCATACCTGAACACGTGGCGGGAAAAGGTAGAACGCATTGGCAACGCGAATTTTCCGGACGCCGGCTTGTTTGGTGATCTTCGCCTGCTCGTTGTGCTACGCGAAGATGGCACTCTGGCTGACATCAGAGTCATCGCTTCCTCCGGTCACCAGCCACTTGATGCTGCAGCTGAGAGGATTGTCCGACTTGCCGCCCCGTACCAGCCTTTTCCGGTGGAGATGCGCAAAAAATATGATCAGCTGGAAATCATTCGTACATGGAAATTCTCGCGCTACGGAACGGCGCTCAGCCAGTGATACCAAACCTCTCCCATAGTTTTCTGGTCGCCACGCCATCTCTGGTGGGTAGTCACTTCGGCGACAGCATCATTTACCTGTGCCAACACGACGCCCATGGGGCCATGGGGTTTGTCATCAACCGCATGGCCCGCATGAATGCACGGCGACTGGCGCGAACCCAGGGCATTCCTGCATTGCCCGAAGTGCTGGATGTCCCGGTGTTTTATGGCGGCCCGGTCGCGCCGGAGCAGGGGTTTGTGCTGCACACGGATGATCGAAAATTCGAATCAACGCTGCCTGTTGCAAGTGGCATTGTCCTGTCGTCCAGTGGAGATGCCCTTCGGGCCGCGCTGGGTCACGACAAACCGGCACACGTCGCCATTTTTCTGGGGTATGCGGGTTGGGGCGCCGGGCAACTGGAAGGGGAGCTCGAGGAGAACGCCTGGTTGACAGCGCCAGCAAGTCGAGAGGTTTTGTTTGAGCTGCCTTGTGAACTTCGCAGACAACGGGTCGCAAAGATGCTCGGAATCGATCTACGGATGCTGGCCGCCAGAACGGGTCATGCTTGACTCTTCTGAAGTCATACGTGTTCTGGCCTTCGACTTCGGCCTAAAGAACATCGGAGTCGCCATGGGGCAGTCCATCACTGCCACCGCTTCGCCCCTGACTTCACTGTCGGCTCGATTTGGAAAACCCGACTGGTCAACGATCGCAGCGTTGATCGCAGAATGGCGTGTGAATCAGCTGATTGTTGGCCTGCCTCTCAATATGGACGACACTGAAAGCGATATGTCGACAGCTGCCAGGCGATTCGGTGCCGAACTCGGGAGACGTTTTTCGATTGACGTTCAAATGGTCGATGAACGATTGACGAGCCGGGCTACTGCCCAGCAGACCAAAGGCAAACACGCAGCCAGTCACGGATTGGCCGCCGTTCTCATTGCCGAGTCCTACCTGCGCGAGCTCACTCAAAAATAGTCGCGGTTGGTCTAACGCCGGTTGGTCTAACGCCGATAGTTCAGTTGGGTCGCGACAGGCTCGGCCTCAAGCCGCAAACCTTCGACCGCAGCAAGCGGATTCTGGCTGGCATCCGCGCCCAGCTTGATCATGAGCCGCAAATCATTTGGCGAGTCGGCATGCAGTAATGCCGCCTCATAGGTAATTTCTCCCTGAGAATACAGCTCGTAGAGCGCATGGTCGAAGGTCTGCATACCCTGCTCGCGCGATTTGGTCATCAACGCCTTCATCAGATGGACTTCTGCCTTGCGAATGTGATCCGCTGCCAAGGGCGTGTTGATGAGAACTTCGATCGCTGCGCGGCGACCCTGTCCATCCACAGTGGGTACGAGCTGCTGGGCAACCATCGCTCGGAGGTTCAGTGACAAGTCCATCCACACCTGCGTATGCCGATCGCTCGGGAAGAAATGGATGATCCGATCAAGCGCCTGGTTGGCGTTGTTAGCGTGCAGCGTACACAGACACAGGTGACCGGTCTCCGCAAAAGTAAGCGCGTGCTCCATGGTCTCCCGCGAGCGCACTTCGCCAATCATGATCACATCCGGAGCCTGGCGCAGCACGTTTTTCAGCGCGATCTCGAAGGAGTCCGTGTCCACCCCGACTTCGCGTTGTGTGACCACACAACCCTTGTGCTGGTGAATGAATTCAATCGGGTCTTCGATGCTGACGATATGGCCTGTGGAGTTTTCGTTCCGATGACCAATCATCGCCGCCAGTGACGTTGACTTGCCGGTACCGGTGGCGCCGACAAAGACGATCAGCCCACGTTTGGTCATGGCCAGATCCTTGATGATGGGCGGCAGACCCAGATCATCGACTTTCGGAATGTTCACTTCGATGCGTCGCAGGACCATGCCCACCAGGTTGCGCTGGTAAAAGGCACTGACGCGAAATCGTCCTACGCCTGAGGTGTTGATCGCGAAGTTGCACTCATGTGTGGCCTGGAACGCCTCCTGCTGATCCCGGTTCATCACGCCATACACCAAATCGCGCGCTTGTTCCGGTGCTAACGCGTTTCTCCCGACTGCATGCAATTCGCCATTGACCTTGATCATGGGCGGCTTGCCAGCCGTCACGAAAAGGTCCGAAGCGCCCTTCTCTACAACCAGCTTCAGCAGTTTTTCGAATTCCACTAGAACAACTCCGGGTTCTTGGCTTTCTCGCGAGCAATCTCGCGGGTGATGACCCGCTTTGCCACGAGTTCCTGAAGACACTGATCAAGGGTTTGCATGCCAGCAGCATGGCCGGTCTGAATTGCCGAATACATCTGCGCAACTTTGTTTTCTCGAATCAGATTTCTGATGGCAGGTACGCCAATCATGATCTCATGTGCGGCAACACGACCGCCGGTGGCGCGTTTCAGCAAAGTCTGTGAGACAACTGCCTGCAACGATTCGGAAAGCTGGGAGCGCACCATATCTTTCTCGGCAGCGGGAAACACGTCGATGATACGGTCAACGGTTTTTGCAGCCGATGTTGTATGGAGCGTGCCGAAGACAAGGTGACCGGTCTCGGCTGCAGTGAGTGCCAGGCGAATGGTTTCCAGGTCGCGCATTTCGCCAACCAGGATGATATCCGGGTCCTCCCGCAACGCGGAGCGTAACGCTTCGTTGAAGCCATGCGTGTCGCGATGTACTTCGCGCTGATTGACGAGGCACTTCTTGCTCTCGTGGACAAACTCGATCGGATCTTCGATGGTCAGAATGTGGTCGTAACGACTGTCGTTGACGAAGTCCACCATGGCGGCGAGGGTTGTACTCTTGCCGGAACCGGTTGGCCCGGTGACCAGCACCAGCCCTCGAGGCACCATCGATACGTCCTTGAACACCTGGCCCATGCCAAGGTCTTCCATGCTGAGCACCTTCGACGGGATGGTCCGGAACACCGCACCAGCACCTCGATTCTGATTGAAGGCATTCACACGGAACCGGGCGACACCCGGCACTTCGAACGAAAAGTCGGTTTCCAGAAATTCTTCGAAATCTTTACGCTGTTTGTCGTTCATGATTTCGTAGATGAGGCCATGCACTTCGCGGTGTTCAAGCGGTGGCAGGTTGATTCGACGCACGTCGCCATCAACTCGAATCATCGGTGGCAGACCTGCCGACAAATGCAGGTCCGAAGCACCTTGTTTGGCGCTGAACGCGAGCAACTCCGTTATATCCATGCGCTGTCCCTGTCTGTGGCCAGAAACCTGGCCCTTCTGAAATGAGGCATTTGCCGATCCCGCTGGACAGGCGACCCATGCTTAGGTACGCAGGTATAGTATTATTACAACCCGACCAGCACCATGACGCACCCGACGCCTCTCGGCCAAGAGCGTCAGAATTGCGAAGCAGTACACACCAGAATCATGTCGTCAGCTACCCCGTCGCTCCAATCTAGCGTGACAGCCGTCAACAGCCGACTTCGCGCGGCGGCGATCGGTGCCGGTCGACCGACGAATTCTGTCAGGTTGATTGCCGTAAGCAAGACGCAAGACGCGCAAGCCATCGCCTTGGCACACGCTTGCGGGGTGACAGATTTCGGCGAAAACTACCTGCAGGAAGCGCTCTCAAAAATACGAGCGTTGGAGGATCTGCCGCTCACTTGGCATTTCATCGGTCGACTTCAGGCCAACAAGACCCGGGACGTCGCCGGCCACTTCCAATGGGTTCACACCGTTGATCGCCCGTCGATCATCCGGCGTCTGAACGATCACACGCCCGCCGCACGCCTGCTGCAGATCTGCCTGCAGCTCAACGTCGATAGAGATCCAAACAAGGGTGGGCTCGCGGTCGACGACCAGAAAGCCGTTGAGGAGCTCGTGCTGCTGA
This sequence comes from Klebsiella pneumoniae, assembly GCA_945878745.1. Lineage (GTDB taxonomy): Bacteria > Pseudomonadota > Gammaproteobacteria > Pseudomonadales > Azotimanducaceae > SYFY01. The sequence continues at coordinate 10,875 of CAMDVY010000003.1, forward strand.
CTCAGACCTGTGATCGGTTGCGGCTGCGAGGACTCATGACAATTCTTGATGAGACCACGCCTCCTGCGGTCGGTTACGCCCGACTGGCGACGGCGTTTGATCACTTGCGACCGATCGCAGGTGAACATTGGGACACTCTGTCCATGGGGATGAGTGCTGACTTTGAAGCGGCCATTGCGGCAGGGGCAACTCATGTGAGAATTGGCGAGGCCGTGTTTGGTCGGCGGTTACCGAAAACTGGAGAGTGATTCTGAACAACGAAAGCGCATTACACGGCAAGATCGTCACCTGCATCGGTGCCGGCAACATGGCCTACAGCCTGTTGAACGGACTACTTGGTGCGGGTCATCCAAGCGACCGGCTTCGCGCCGCAGACGTGCTGCCCGCACAGCTTGCGCGATTTACGCCGCTCAATATCGCCACCTACTCCAACAACGCCCAGGCGATCGACCAAGCAGACATCATCGTACTGGCGGTAAAGCCGCAGGTTTTGCAAAAGGTACTCGCCGCACTGCCACTGGCAAGCCATCAACTGCTGATATCCATCGCTGCCGGAATACCGATTCGTACCCTGGAATCCAACTCCCCAGTGCAACAATCCGTCGTGCGTTGCATGCCGAACACGCCAGCGCTAGTCGGAGCGGGCATATCAGCGCTCTACGCAAATGCAGTCGCTTCCGTCGACCATCGCGCTCAAGCGGAGGCGCTACTACAGAGCGTCGGCAAGGTGATCTGGGCGGAAGAAGAAAGCCAGCTGGATGCCGTGACCGCCGTATCGGGTAGCGGACCTGCATATTTCTTCTACCTGATGGAAGCAATGGTACGAGCCGGTGTCGAGCTCGGATTGAGCCGGGACGCCGCCACCCGCCTGACCGTCGAAACCGCATACGGCGCCGCGTTGCTTGCGCGCGATTCAGCACAGGACCCGGCCACACTGCGCGCCAATGTCACTTCGCCAGGCGGCACCACTGAGCGCGCGCTGGCAATCATGAATGACGCTGGAGTCGCGGATGCTATAGTGCGCGCTCTGCACGGAGCCGCTCGACGGTCCGCTGAACTCGCGAAGGAATTCTGACCCCGATGGCCAATGCACTCCGATATCTGATCGAAGTAGTCGTCAGTCTTGCTACGTTCATTTTTATTGCCAGGTTTCTGATCCAGGCATGTCGGGTTGATTTCTACAATCCGATTTCCCAGGGCTTTGTGAAACTGACCGATCCAATATTGAAGCCGGTTCGCCTCGTCTTGCCCAGCTATCGCAATCTGGATATTGCGGCGTTTCTGGCTGCGGTTCTCGTTCAGTTCCTCGGGTTCCTCTTGATCAGCGGTCAAGGGCTGGCTGGATTTGGTTTGCTCTTCGGTTTCGCCAGTTTGCAGATCGTACTTCTCGTGCTGAAGATCCTGCGCTGGAGCATCATCATCATGGCCATCGTCAGTTTCATCTCACCTGGCAATCCGCATCCAGCACTCCGGTTGCTGGAACAACTCGTGGAGCCGGTCCTGGCACCGGCAAGACGACTGCTGCCCCCGATGGGCGGCCTGGATCTATCCCCAATCATCGTGATCGTGATCATTGCCATGCTGGAGATGATCTTGCCGGATCTGTACGGTCGATTTGTTGGGTTGTTTGGTTGAAGGACCGGGCATTCGAAGGCGGCGAACTTGGCGTCATCGCGCCACAGGTCTTTCGCCACGACTCATTGTTTCCTCTGCGCAGCGGCGCAAATCTGCCCGGTTTCGAGCTGGTGTACGAAACCTATGGTGAACTGAATTCGAAGCGTTCAAACGCTGTACTCATCTGCCATGCACTGTCTGGCCATCACCACGCGGCAGGTCTGCATGCTCTGCAGGATGAGAAGCCCGGCTGGTGGAACAACTGCATTGGCCCCGGCAAAGCAATCGATACGAATCGGTTTTTCGTGGTTGCCCTCAATAATCTCGGCGGCTGCCATGGCAGCACCGGACCGTGTTCGGCCAGACCAGACGGCATAGGGACCTGGGGGCCGGATTTCCCCACAGTTGCTGTCGAGGACTGGGTACGCAGCCAGGCCCTGTTGGCCGATCACCTGGGGATCGACACATTTGCCGCGGTGATCGGCGGCAGCCTGGGTGGTATGCAGGCGATGCAATGGAGCATCGATTTCCCTGACCGCGTACGAGCGGCGATCCTCATTGCCAGTGCAGCCAAGCTGACGGCTCAGAACATCGCATTCAATGAAATTGCGCGCCATGCGATTACCAGTGATCCCCATTTCGTCGCCGGTCGATACCGCGCCACCGGAGAAAACCCGGATGTCGGTCTAGCTCTTGCACGCATGATCGGCCACGTCACCTATCTGTCTGCATCGGGCATGGGTCAACGATTCGGTCGTCAACTAAAATCAGGCGACCTCGCGCTGGGACAGGACGTCGAGTTCCAGGTACAGAGTTACCTGCGCTATCAGGGACAGACGTTTTCCCGACAGTTCGATGCGAACACCTACATTCTGATGACACGGGCTCTGGATCTGTTCGATCCAGCGGCAGCCTACGGTGATGATCTGGTCAACGCGCTGTCACGCGCCAAAGCGCGGTTTCTGGTTATCGCATTCAGTAGCGATTGGCGATTCTCTGCCGAACGATCTGCGGAGATCGTCCATGCCCTGGTACGGGCAAAGAAAAAGGTCGTCAGCTCGGTCATCGAGTCAGAGCATGGCCACGATTCGTTCCTCTTGCCCTTGCCTCGCTACCTGGCTGTCCTTGGCACGTATCTCAAACAGCTACACGAAACCCTGGATCAGCATGCGGCCTGACCTTTCCATTATCGCGGAGTTGATCAATCCTTCCGCCAGGGTTCTGGATCTGGGCTGCGGCGAGGGTGAACTCCTCTCCTATCTGCAGGAAAACAAAGGCGTCAACGGCTACGGACTGGATGTTGACCCCACCAACATAACGACGTGTATCGCCAAAGGTGTCAACGTTATCGAACACGACCTGGACGCGGGGTTGCAGGATTTTGCCGATGATGCCTTTGACATGGTCGTCATGACGGAAACCTTGCAATCGGTTCGTTATCCCGACGCCTTGCTCCGGGAAATGCTGCGCATCGGCAAGGAATGCATCGTGACGTTCCCCAATTTTGCGCACTGGAGGTGCCGACTACATCTGGGGTTGTTCGGACAGATGCCGGTTGTACAACATCTTCCTAACAGCTGGTTTGATACGCCAAATATTCGGCTTTGCACGTTCGATGATTTCGAACGGCTGTGCAGTGAGCATCGTTACCGAATCATTGAGCGATTCGTGGTCGGACCGGACTACCACCAACAGTTCCTCGCCAACCAGATGCCTAATCTGTTCGGCACCATCGCGTTTTATCGTCTGGGGCGCAGCTCATGACAAAGTGGTGTGTGCTCGTTGCTCTGCTACTGGCCACCACGTCGATTCGCGCCGAGCAAAAAGTCGTGTTCGAGGACGTGGAAATTCATTTCATCGTTCTGCCGACAACTGATCTCGCGGCGGAAATCGCAGCGCAGTATCAACTGCAAAGAGCGCCTCGCAGGGGATTCGTGACCGTCTCTATTCTTGCAGCATTGGCTCCGTTCGAAGCTTTGTCAGGAGTTGTTGAAGTCGAAGTGAAGAATCTGCTCGGGCAGACCAACCACCTGACCATGCGCGAGATCTACGAACCACCTGCAAGATATTATCTTGGAACTTTCGACTATTCCGATGAAGAGACCATGCGCCTGACAATCAGCGTCACCTTGCCGGATGGGCGATCTCATCGCTTCGAACACAGTCAGAAGATGTACAACGAAGAATGAATCGCCGCGTCGTTCTGGCAACGCGCAACGAAGGCAAGGTCCGCGAGATGCAGGTCCTGTTCGCATCTCTCGACTGGGAGTTGGTCAGCCAGTCATCACTGAAAATTCCGTCAGCACCCGAGAGCGGAGAGACCTTCATCGAAAATGCGCTAGGCAAAGCCCGTCATGTATCGGCGATCTCCGGGCTGCCAGCGCTCGCCGACGATTCCGGATTGGTTGTCGATGCACTGGGCGGTGCGCCGGGTATTTTCTCCGCGCGATACGCAGGACCGCTGGCGACCGATCAGGAAAACAACAAGAAATTGGTGGCCGAATTGCATGGCGCCAGTGATCGGCGAGCTCATTTTTACTGCGCCCTGGTCTTCCTCCAGCACGCGACACACCCGGCTCCCGTTCTGGCTACCGGGCGTTGGTCGGGACGAATAGGGGATTTGCCGGCCGGCGATCAAGGTTTTGGTTATGACCCATTGTTCATTCCGGATGGTGACGTGCTGACCGCAGCTCAATTACCTGCGCACATCAAGAATGACAGGAGTCACCGCGGGCTTGCGGCACGCGCGCTGCTAGCGTTGCTCGAGTCGTGATCGCACCACCCCTTGGGATTTACGTGCACTTCCCATGGTGCGTGAAAAAGTGTCCCTACTGCGATTTCAATTCGCACCCATTGAAAGGCGGACTACCGACAGCTGAGTATCTGCAGGCGTTGCATAAGGATCTGGATCATTGGACCCCAACGCTCGAAGACCGACCGATCCACTCGGTTTTTTTTGGGGGCGGCACACCGAGCCTCTTCCCACCCGATGTCTTCGATGCTTTGTTGCGCCGGTTGGGCACGCCCTCCGTCGAAGTCACAATGGAAGTGAACCCGGGAACTTCAGAATTTCACGCCTTTCCGCGCTACCGCGAAGCGGGGATCAACAGGTTGTCCTTCGGCGCACAGTCCTTCAACGACGAGAAGCTGGCTGCGTTGGGGCGCATTCATTGCGCTGACGAAACACGCTCCGCGTTTGCGCTCGCGAGGCGGGCCGGATTTGACAACGTCAATCTGGACATCATGTATGGCTTGCCAAACCAGTCGGTCAACGAGGCGCTTGCCGACCTCGACGCCGCACTCGCCCTTCAACCCGAACATCTGAGCTGGTATGAACTCACCCTCGAGCCCAAAACTGAGTTCCATCGTCGGCCACCAACTTTGCCTCGTGAAGAGACCATGTTCGAGATGGAAGAGCGGGGTTCGGCCATGTTGCGAAGTGCGGGGTTCGAGCGCTACGAAGTATCGGCATGGTCACGCACAGGTTTTGTGTGCCAGCACAATCTCAACTACTGGCAGTATGGCGACTATCTCGGGATAGGAGCTGGAGCGCACGGCAAGGTGACGAAGGAAAGCGGAATTACTCGAACGCGAAAGGCTGCGCAACCACGCCTCTACCTGGAACATCCGGAGCACGTCGAAACGACCGACGTGGAAGTCTCCGCACGCACCGGTGAATTCTTGTTGAACGTCTTGCGCTTGCCAGAGGGTCTGCCCTGGAACGCCTTCGAGGAAACGACGGGATTGGCATCAGCCCAATATCTGCAGCCGATCTGGAAACAATGGGTTCAGAAAGGCATGTTACGCGCCGACCGTATCGCCACGACCCCTCTCGGCTATCGTTATATCGACACCATACTGCAATCGTTCATCTAACAAGTGTGGTGCACATGCTCCTGGCCCGCGGCTCAGACACGTGTATAGACAAGCTCGGTGATGGCATGCCCCAGTCGCAATCCGCGCCGTTCAAACTTTGTTTCAGCCCTGGTTGACGATTCCGTTGTCGAGCTTTCACGCGGGACCAGGCCCGAGTCCTTGCTGAATACATCCAAGGCCCATTCGGCGTAAGGCGCCCAATCTGTCACGAACCAGACCTGTCCACCCACTCTCAGTCGCTCTGTCATCAATGAGACAAATGATGGTTGTATCAGGCGTCGTTTGTGGTGGCGCTTCTTGGGCCACGGATCAGGAAAAAAGACCCGGAACTCATCCACACTCGAAACCGGCAGTCGTTCTGCAACGAAATCTTCGGCTCGAGCGTGCGCCACTCGCACATTGGCAATGCCATCAGTACTCAACCGATTGGCCAAGGCGCCTACTCCAGGGTTGTAGATGTCGATGCCAAGCAGGTTCCAGTCTGGTGCATCGGACGCCCAGCTACACAGCGCATCGCCCATGCCAAAGCCGATCTCGACGCCTAGTGGCGCCTCTCTTCCAAACCATCTGCTTGTTGAGTTGTCACCGTCGGCCACAACATAGGCGGGCAAGAGATCCTGCAACCCGCGCCGTTGCGCATTAGTCAGTCGACCACGCGGATGGGTCAATCTCGCAGGGCTCCAACGATCATCATCAACCACCCGACGATCAACGCGAGGCCACCGGCAGGCGTCACCGGCCCTAGCCACCGTGGCCCGCCCAACACCAGCATGAAAATGCTGCCACTGAACAAAATGATGCCAGCGATCCAGGCGATGGCCGACCACTCAAGCCAAGGAGAATCCGTAACTCGCATCCCGAATCCGATCGCCAGCAAAGCAACTGCGTGGATCAACAGATAGTGCACGGCGGTTTGCCAACTCGAAAGCTGATCCGGGCCGATCCCGCGAGAGCTCAGTCCATGCGCACCGAAGGCTCCGAGCAGCACACCGACCAATCCGAAAAATGCGGCGGCAACAGTAACATTCGCTGCTGAGAGCATCTCAGGCGGCGATCGAGAGCTTCAGCTTTTTCATGGCACTCTGTTCGATCTGACGGATTCTCTCCGCCGACACGCCATATTGTGCGGCCAGCTCGTGCAACGTTGCCTTGTCGTCTGCAAGCCAGCGTCGCGTGACGATATCCCGGGCTCGTCCATCCAGTTGATCGAGCGCCTCTGAGAGTCGCTCAAGCGATGTGTCCTGGCTGTTTTCTTCCAGCGCGAGTTCAGCGGGATCAGCATTGACTGCACGAAGATAGTGGGCCGGTGCAAAGGCCGCTTCATCGTCATCGTCATCGTCGGCTTCGAATGAAATATCAGCGCCCGCAAGACGTCCTTCCATGCGAGTGACTTCGGCTTCCGGAACGCCTAACTCGCGAGCGACTGCCCGTGTTTCATCGCCAGACAGCCAGCCCAACCGTTTTTTACTGCCTCGCAGATTGAAAAACAGCTTTCGTTGCGCTTTTGTCGTGGCGATTTTCACGATGCGCCAGTTTCGCAGGATGAACTCGTGAATCTCGGCCTTGATCCAGTGCACGGCAAACGAGACCAGCCGGACGCCCATGGCAGGATCGAATCGCTTAACCGCCTTCATCAACCCGACGTTGCCTTCCTGGATCAGATCAGCGTGTGAGAGGCCATAACCCTGGTAGCCCCTCGCAATGTGCACCACAAAGCGCAGGTGAGAGATAACCAGCTGGCGAGCGGCATCGACATCTCCATCGTTCGCAAAACGAAGCGCCAGTGCATGCTCTTCAGCGGCACTTAGGAGTGGGAACGTGGCGACGGTGTGCAGATACGCTTCAATGTCCTTGCCGGGACTTAAGTTCGCGAGAGCAACCATACTTGCGGCCATGTGATACCTCTGGTAACACTATTTTCAGAAATACTAGCACTCTCGGTCATCGAGTGCTGGGCGAAAACTACCAAATCAGCTACGCATTTCCCGAATTCACTGAATTTCGAGGTCGAAGACTCGTTGTCCTGCGGACAGCACGGCTCCGCACACACCAAGAAGCGTGCCCGTGAGCAAAACCACCAACAGGAAAGCGGGATCAAAACCAATCAGCTCGAGGTCCGAGCCGTAGCTGCTGAACAGGGAAACCAGCGGTGTCTCGATAACCAGAAGTGTCGTTGAGATCAGCATCAGCGCCACCAGCGCGCCTCCCGCCCCGTAGATCGCGCCAAAGTACAGGAAAGGCCGCCTGATCTGGGCGTTGGTGGCACCTACCAGCTTCTGAACACGCAGCTCTTCCAGCCGCGCCTCTATGGCCAGCCGCACTGAGCTGGCGGTCACCAGCACAGCGCCGACTCCAAACAGAATCGCAAGGACCAGCGATAGTCGACTGACCACTGAAGAAATGTCCCTGACCCGAGCAAGCCAGGTTTTTTCCACGACAACTTCGTGAATGTCGGACTCGCCGGCTATGGACGCCGCAATACGATCAAGATCCGCGGTCGATGCGTCAGCGTCCAGCGTAACCCGGATCGAGGCAGGCAGAGGGTTTCCAGACAGCATGTCGAGAGCGTCTCCAAGTCCTGTGTGTGTCTCAAACTCGGCAAGCGCCTGCTCAGGCAAGGTCGTTACGACCATCGTGACACCCGCTTCGGAGCGAAGCCGCGTGGCCAGGCTTTCGACAGCTACCGAATCGACTTGAAGGTTCATGTAAACCGATAACCCGGGGCGACCGTCCCAGGCCGCGCTCATGTCTACGAGGTTCTTTTCCAGGAGATAGAGGCCAGCGGGCAGAGCGAGAGCAATGCCAACAAGAAGCCAGACGAGCAAGCTGGCGCTGAATCGCTCACTCACGTAATGCAGCGCCTCGCGAAGCACTCGCAAATGATCCCTCGCCCAATTGCGAGGTCCACGCTCTAGAGCGACCGGAAACGGATCTTCATTGCCCTTAGCCACCGACGGCCTCCTGAGCTTGGGAGTCCATCGCCGGCGGCTCCGGCATCGTCACTTCCGCAAGCTGCCCGGCAACGCTGTCAGCAACCACTCGCCCGGCTGCAAGTTCAATGATTCGGCGACCACTGCTCTGAATGAGCTCGCGGTCATGGCTGGCGACGATCACTGTAGTTCCGATCTGATTGAATTGCTCGAAGAGCGACATGATGTCTCGCGACAGATCCGGATCAAGATTACCGGTTGGCTCATCCGCCAACAGGATATTGGGTCGATTGACGACAGCGCGAGCGATACCTACTCGCTGCTGCTCTCCCGTAGAAAGATGCAACGGCAGCAATCGCTCCTTCGCAAGCAGTCCGACCCTGGTCAATGCAGCACGCACTCGTCGACCAATGTCTTTTTCCGGCATGCCGATGACACGAAGCGGCATCGCGACATTGTCGAACACGGATCTACCCGCCAACAGATGATGATCCTGAAAGACCGCTCCGATATGGCGCCGGTAGTACGGCAATCGAGAACTCTTCAGCTGGGTAACGTTGACGCCATTGACGAGGATCTGTCCTCGTGTGGCATCTTCCATTCGCAACAACAGTCGCAAAAACGTGCTTTTGCCCGCACCTGAGTGACCTGTGAGGAAGGTCATGGATCCAGGGGCGAACTCGACACTGACATCTCGCAGCGCTTCGTAGCCGTTGGCATAACGCTTGGTAACGCCGTGAAATTCGATATATCCCACTCGATTCAAATCCTGTTCACAGGTTTACCGACCTCTCCGCCGCCCATTCCCACCGTCGGTCGCCACATTGCACACACCATTTTCCTGCGTGAAACGCTGGGGAAACGCGAGGCGCGCGACGCGCTCCGACCTGAACAAGTCGCAGGAGCGACTTGTTCAGAGAGTCCCTAGTGTGGACGGCCGACGATCGACGTACTCAGTGTATTGAGATGCCGCTCGATTTTCGACCATCCCCATCATGGTGAGATGATTTGTACCTGCAGATATCGTCGCGGGCTACAGCCTACCTCAATCCAACGGCAGCAATGCGTCGATAAACTTGTCAGCGTCGAACGGCTCAAGATCATCGACGCCCTCACCAACACCGATAAAGTAGATGGGTTTGCGCGATTGCGCCGTTACCGCCAACAACACGCCGGCCTTGGCAGTGCCATCGAGCTTGGTCACGACCAATCCCGTCACTCCAACTGCGGCATCGAATTCACGAACCTGACTCAAAGCGTTTTGCCCAACCCCACCATCCAGCACGAGCAGCGTTTCGTGGGGTGCTTCGGAGTCGGCTCGGTTGACCACTCGTCGAATCTTGCGCAGTTCTTCCATCAGGTTGGTCTTGGCTTGCAGCCGGCCTGCTGTATCCGCGATCAGAACATCAACACCCCGAGCTGTGGCAGCTTTCACCGCATCGAAAACCACGGAGGCCGAGTCTGCGCCCTGGCTTTGCGCAATCACCGTGACGCCATTTCGCTCACCCCAGGTCTGCAGTTGCTCCACTGCTGCAGCTCTGAAGGTATCTCCGGCGGCCAGCATGACGCTGTGCCCCTGCGCTTGCAGTCTCTTGGCAAGTTTGCCGATGGTTGTTGTCTTGCCGGCACCATTTACGCCAACCACAAAGATGACAAATGGTCGTGCCGGCTGGATGACAAACGGTGTCTGGTAGGGCATGAGCCGTTGTTTTAGCAGGCTACGCAACGCGGAATGCAGGGCACGCGTGTCGTTCAACTCCTTGCGCTTTACCCGCTGAGTCAACTCGGACATGACGTCCTGGACCGTCTCCATGCCAACATCTGTCATGATCAGAGAGGTCTCCAGATCCTCCAGCACATTGGCATCGATCTCCTTTGCGCCCAACAACAAATTGCCGACGCCAGACGCCAGCTGTTCACGGGTTTTTGCCAGCCCACTTTTCAGTCGCCTCCAGAAGCCACCCTCGCCTTTGGCTGTTTTTTCTTCCACTATCGCCCCCGCTCAACACCAACGGGCGCCTCGATGGGTAAGAGGCCACACAAAAGCGCGCCCGCGGGCGAAAGGGGAGCACCGGGATACGGTGACCTCGGGACTTGGCACATGCTGGTGAGTATCTGAAGAACGAAGTTCGCATTATCAGCGGGATGTGGAAAGGTAGGAAGCTTCCCTTCCCTGAAAACTCCGAAGTCCGGCCAACTCTTGGCAGGGCCCGCATCACCTTGTTTAACTGGTTGGCCGGTCATATCGATGGCGCCCGGTGCCTGGATCTATTTGCGGGCAGTGGTTCATTGGGTCTTGAAGCCCATTCTCGAGGCGCAGCTCAAACCACGCTTATTGATGCCGATGATCGGACCGTCAACGAACTCAAGTCAGTCGCCGCGTTGTTCAAAGCCCAGGGGATCGTGATCCAGAGATCGGACGCACTGCAATATCTCCGCTCTAACCGTGATTCGATTTGGGATCTGGTATTTCTCGACCCGCCATACTCGAGTGGTCTGATGGAAAGCGCCCTCTCGCTACTGCCTGACCTGGTATCCAAATCTGCATTGATCTATTGCGAAACCGCCGCCCCTTTCGAGGCGCCTCGCCAATACTCGATCTACAAATACAGTCGCGTCGGCAGTAATCACCTGACCTTGCTGACCCCGGCGCCCGTCCAGTAATTCGCTCTCATTACAAGTTCAGTTCGATGGCATGCCCTGATACCATCGCCAGCCCTGCGTTGCACGGACTGGGAGAGAATTGTGCGCACAGTTGTTTATCCGGGTTCCTTCAATCCGATCACCAACGGTCACACCGATCTGGTGCGCCGAGCACTCAACCTGTTTGATCACGTCATCGTGGCGATCGGCACCTCAGCTCAGAAGAACCCAAAAGTTGATCTGGCCGATCGGGTGGCATTGTGTGAAGAAGTGCTCAAGGAATACGGCGATCGAGTAACTGTCGACGGATTCAATACCCTGCTGGTTGACTATGTGCGCGGACGTGGCACCCGTTTCATATTGCGCGGGCTCAGAAACATGATGGATTTTGACTACGAGTTTCAGATGGCTGAAATGAACCAGTCGCTGGATCGGGAGATCGAATATGTCTTTCTCCCGACCTCCACGGAGTGCAGTTTTATTTCCAGCTCATTAGTACGGGAAATCTCGTCGCTGGGTGGCGACGTTTCAAAGTTTGTTCACCCAGCTGTCGTTCGAAGTCTGACCAGATCCTGAGCACAGGATCTGGTTGCAACTGGCTCTTTCTGCCTAGTCTTTGACTTCAGATCGACGGCCGGTGTTGGTACATCCCAGGCAACGCACAAACGTAGCCCTGGCTGGACCAACTACCAGTTGATCCGCAGCTTCACCCACATTTCCGCCAACGGCGCTAAACGGCAGGCTGACGACAAATGCTGTCGCGCCGACTGCGGTGATGAGTAATCCCGCTGGTCTGGCAATGATGAGATCTCCCACCATCGCAAAAGCCGTCGGCTTTTCCAACTCGCCAGCCTGAAGGACCGGCGCGCCGAGCAGCGAGAGGCAGAACGCAACACTGGCCGCGCCTTGCAAGATTTTCGAAACGGTTCTGGACGTCCTGGAATTGCATGCAGTCTCTGTCATGCTGTTCTCCTGTCTGGAATGGGCCGCTAAAACTCTAACACGTCAATCGACCGAAACCTCGCACCGGTTGGCATAACGGACAGTAGAAAGTACCCCGGCCCCCCAACACCATGCCTACGATTGTTTCGCCACAGATTCGGCAGTCCTCGCCTTTTCGATCATAGACCCGGAGTTGCTGGCGAAAATAGCCAGGGCGCCCTTCCGGGCTCACAAAATCACGTAATGTGGTACCACCCTGGGTGATCGCATCACTGAGGACGCGCCGAACAGCGATCGTCAGATCCTCGTACTTGTGGAGCGGGATCCGGGCAACCTGGCGCACCGGCCGAATGCCGGACAAAAACAGCGCCTCATTTGCATAGATGTTGCCAACGCCCACAACCACGCTTGAGTCCATCAGGAAAGTCTTGATGGCGATCTTCCGCCGGAGCGCGCGAGCCTTCAGGTAGTCCGCGGAAAATTCGTTCCCCAAAGGTTCGGGGCCAAGATGCGCCAGCAAGCGATGCGAGTCCACATCACCGGATTGCCACAATACCGATCCAAATCGGCGTGGATCATTCAAACGGAGCAGGATTTCACCACCAAAATCCAATTCGACGTGATCGTGGGTCAGATATGGCGCAGCTCTCGGAACACATCGAAAACTGCCGGACATCCCCAAGTGCACCAACAGTGCCCCGTTCTGGAATTCCAACAGGATGTACTTTCCACGACGCCTCAGCCTGACGACGGGTTGATTCTTGAGGAAGGTCGGAATTTCCACCGGCCATCGCAGAGATGGGTTGCGGATAGTCCAGCCGATCAGTTTCTGTTTTTCGACGAAGGGAGCAATGCCACGCAGGGTGGTTTCGACCTCGGGTAGCTCTGGCATGGATCGGCTCAGCTACCCGAAATCAAGGAAAGGAATATCGCTATTTGATCTTCGCTTCGTTGTAAATGACGTGCTTTCGAACGACCGGATCGTACTTCTTCATCTGGAGCTTGTCCGGCGTCGTCCGCTTGTTTTTGTCAGTGGTGTAGTAATGACCAGTGCCTGCACTGGAAACCAGCTTGATCTTGTCACGCATCTCGTCTGCTCCTGTTGCACGTGCTAATGGCGGGGTGGTGGCGATTGGATACCATCACCCCAGCGCTGCGGTTTGCTGCCTATACCTTGATGCCGGACGCTCGCACGTCAACCAGCACGGCTTCAATACCACGCTTGTCGATGACGCGCATGCCATTGGTTGAGACACGCAATCGAACAAAGCGTTTCTCGCTTTCTACCCAGAATCGCTTGCTCTGCAGGTTTGGCAGAAAGCGACGCCGTGTCTTGTTCTGGGCGTGGCTGATCTTGTTTCCGCTTTGCGGTCGTTTTCCGGTGACCTGGCACACTTGAGACATGATCTGACTAGGCTGGTAAAAAAGGAGCGGCTTTATACACCAGAAGGCCGGCACGGTCAAAATTGCCCATCAGGACAACAATCCCCTTTCGGCCATGGACACCGACTGACCTCTTCCCACCACGATGTGATCCAGCAGGCGAACGCCGACTTCAGTCAGCAATGGCCGCAGCCTCCCGGTCAACGCAATATCGGCCAGACTGGGCTCCGCCATCCCAGACGGATGATTGTGAGCCAGGATAACCGCCGCCGCGTTCAGTTCCAGGCAGCGCTTGATGATCTCCCTCGGATACACGTTGGCGCTGTCGATCGTCCCGCTAAACAACACTTCAAATTTCAACAGGCGATGCCGCGAGTCCAGCATCAAACAGGCAAAAACCTCTCGTTGCAGCCCGCTCAGCTTGAGCTGCAGGAGCCGCTGAACCTCAAGCGAGGACGACAGGACAGGGCGGTCGCCGAGTTCTTCACGCGCGACGCGCTCCGCGAGCCCGAGCACCGCCTTGAGCGTCGCGACTTTAGCCATTCCCAACCCACGTTCACTCAGCAACCGCTCAACCGGGGCATAGAGCACCGCCCCAACCGAGCCATACCGCTCGAGGAGCTGTTCGGCTAACGCAATTCCGCTCTGCCCGCTCGTGCCCGAACCCAGGCATACCGCCAGCAGATCCGCGTCCGTCAGACCCGTCGCATCACCTGAAAGAAGTCGCTCCCGGGGTCGACAGCGATTGCTCCATTGCCGCTGCCGTGAGCCACTTGGTAGTTGCGATCCGAGGACGATGCTATCGTGCATCCCGACATCATCAGCACATGTTTTCATTCGGACGGTCTCGTCGATGACTCTGGCAGGCAAGCACATCCTACTTGGCATTACCGGCGGCATTGCAGCGTACAAAACGCCAATGCTTGTGCGCCAACTCCGACAGGCCAAGGCAGAAGTCCAGGTTGTGCTGAGCCGATCAGCCCACCAGTTCGTAACCCCTCACGCTCTGGCGGCAGTCACCGGTTCCCCTCCTCGGAGCGATCTGTTTGATCTTGAAGCAGAAGCGGCCATGGGACACATCGAACTGGCGCGCTGGGCAGACCTGGTCCTGATTGCTCCGGCTACCGCACACTGCATCGCTCAACTGGCGCATGGGTTCGCAGGAGACCTGCTGAGTACCATCTGCCTGGCCACCCGAGCACCCGTCATCCTCGCTCCCGCCATGAACGTGGTGATGTGGGAAGCAGCCGCAGTCCGCGCCAATATCTGTCGACTACAGGAGCATGGGAGAGTGATTCTTGGGCCTGCGAGCGGCGAACAGGCCTGCGGGGAATTTGGTCTTGGCAGAATGCTTGAACCCGACGAGCTGGTGATTGCCTTGCAAGGGCAGTTCAACGAACTCGATCAGCCGCTGCAGGGTCTGCGCTTCACGATTACTGCGGGGCCGACGCGCGAAGCCATCGACCCGGTACGTTTCATCTCGAACCACAGTTCGGGCAAACAGGGTTATGCCATCGCCTCGGTTGCCGCCTCGCTGGGCGCGCAGGTCACACTCATCACTGGACCAACCGCATTGGCCCCTCCTCCGGGCGTGACCACCATGCGAGTCGAGAGTGCTCAAGAAATGCTGGCAGCTGCACTCCAGGCGACAACAGGTTGTGATGTTTTCATCGGCGTTGCCGCCGTAGCGGACTACAGGCCTGCGTCCATCCGGACTCAGAAAATCAAGCGTAACGACGACGGCCTGGATGCCATTCCGCTAGTGCAAAACCCGGACATCATCGCATCCGTCGCAAGTCTCGCCTCCCGACCAACTCTCGTCGTCGGCTTTGCGGCAGAGACCAACGATGCTCTGCGACATGCGCGGGAAAAACGCGTTCGGAAATGCCTTGATGCCATCATCGTCAACGATGTCTCAGACTCCACCATCGGTTTCAACTCGGAAATGAACGCTGCGACACTCATTACTGCGGATCACGAACATTTTTTCCCTGCTCAGGCGAAGTCAACGCTCGCTGAAGCCCTGGTGCTTGAGCTCGCAGAGATGATCCGTCGTAGGTTAGCGCCAACCAACCCTTGAAGGCCTGAAAAGTCTGGCGCGCTTCACAATCGGCCGATATTATCGCTGCGCCTGCGGAAAGCGCAGAAACAAGGACATCGCGTGACAAATGTTGAGCAGGAGACCAACGAAGGCGGCACCTCCATCAATGCCAGCGCAGACATCTGGGTACACGCTCTCACAGCCATCGTCATCGCCACGGTCGGGATCACTGCCGCATTTGTGGTGCTCTGGTGGCTGCTCATTGAAAGCGGTGGGAAGCACATCGAATTCAAGCACAACGAGGAAGTCCATCAGCAGCTCCTCGCCGCGGTCAACGGCAGAATCAAGGAACTCGAAAACCAGTCGAGATTCATTGCAGCTTCGCCGTCAATCGCTGCCCGACTCCTTGCAACGCAGAACAGTGCGACGAGCCTGAATCAACCTGCAGACGATATTGCTTCGCTGTTCCCCCACTTTCGCAGAGTCGATGTTTTCGCGCGAGGTGCCG
>CAMDVY010000004.1 GCA_945878745.1 Klebsiella pneumoniae
GCATCAAAGTCGAACATCCCGTAGGTCGAACCTTCAAGTGCCAACCTCAAGCGCTCTTCGCTGGTCTTGATGACCGCCTCTCGTGTGAGTCGCTCTGTAATGTCCGTGCCAATCACAACGAATTGAGTGTTGTCAGCCTGTTCCACCGCAATGGCTGAAAATTCGAATGGATAGGTGGTGCCGTTCTTGCGTGCGTGGGTGTACTGCATCTGGATTTCGCCACGTGCTTCGAGCTGTCGTGTCATCTCCAGCAGAATGTCCGGTTGGTTCATCTCTGTAGCGACTGAAGCGACAGGCATGCCAACAATTTCTTCCAGCGTATAGCCCACGTTAGCAAGCCCCGCTGCATTCGCAGCACGGATCGTCTGCGTATTCATGTCCACCACAAAAAACTCGTTGCTACTCTTGCGGATGGCTTCGTTCAGTAATCGCAGCTGATCATCTTTCTGGCGATGGTCCGTAACGTCGAGCACCAGACCGTCATAGGTCTTCGCGCGATCCTGCTTGTCCCTGACCAGTCGGCCACGATTGTTGAACCAACGGACACTGCCGTCCGGCAGGGTAACCTGGTATTCCACATCCCATGGCTCGCGTTTCTGCAGCGCGGCTTCCAGTTCCTCCCGCGCCAGGGTTGCCATCTGCAGTGGATGCCAGAGTGAATCGTCATCATGCAGGCGGCCGATGTTGCCGCTGAACATCTTGACCGCACCAGACCCGGCATCGACGCTGTAGGCGCAGCCCGCAAGACTTTCGAATATGGATGTGATGAATCTCTCATGGGTGGACAATCGCTTCAAGGCTGACTCGAGCTCGGCGCCGAGTTCCCCTAGTTCATCGTCTGCCAGGTTTTCGAAGTGCCAGCTGGTACCTGTTCTGGTCTGTGACAACTCCCGACGAATGTTGGCGAGCGGCAAAACCACATGACGCCTGAACAAAATAAAGACGCCCCCGAGCAGGATCGTGGCCGCACCCACTGAGATCCCCATGAGCACTGCCAATTGATTCTGATACTGATCCACCAGAAATGTTGCATCCAGATCGATCACGAGTCGCAGTTCGTTTCCCAAGACACTTCGCAAACCGGTCCCTTGAAACGAAACCGGCTCCACGAACCGGTAAACCCTGTCGTTGCCAGTAGCTTGTGACATGCGCCGCGACGCAGTGGGCAGAAGATTTTCGATCGGGTCGACAGACGACGCGGATGCGGATTCGGTTGTCGCAAGGATTATGTGCTTGCCGATATCCACCAGATCAATGCGTCGGACGCCAAGGGCGTTTCGATCAAACTCCCTGACGTACAGCAGCACATCCTCCGCGACGGGATGAGATCGGCCAAACAACTCCAGCTCACTGGCTATGAATGCCGCACGAGAGCCGAGTTCGCGCTGCAGTGAGGTTTCTTGCTGGGATGACAACGCCCAGAACACGATGGCACCCAACAAAGTTCCGAGCGCCAGTAGCGGCAGGACGAGCCGTCTGAAGAGGGGAGAATTCGCGATCATTCACAGGTGCTGATGTGTTGATTCAAACTAAGCGTAGAACGCTTGAGGATTTCTGCCTCTCCCCTCGGTCACCAGCGTCGGGGGCGGCTGATCGAAGAGGCAATCGGAGGTTTCCGCAGCCTTGTCATTGATTCGACTATGAGCGGCGAAGTTAGAGCCTTGATTTGGATCGCGGGAGACCGCTACATACCTGCCATCACCAACCGTGTAGATCTCCTGATCGCGATCTCCGATGATCCCGACGATCGCGGTCGGAAGACCGCTCCTACAAGGAGACGGCCGCATTTCGCTGATGCGAATTGCTTGGAGTTACCTCAAGATCACCTCATGATCAAAGCCGCTTGTCACTGCACCGCCGTTCGCTTCGAGGTCGCCGAGGCGCCCGCCTGGGTACTCGATTGCAATTGCACGCTCTGCCGTCGCTACGGTGCGCTCTGGTGTTACTTCCACGGCGAGGATCAGGCCAAGCTGCTCAGTCAGCCCAGCGCGGCCCTGACCGACTCTTACACATGGGGCGACAAGGGCATCGCATTTCAGCGCTGCAAGGTTTGCGGCTGCATGACACACATGACAACGGCTGATTCGCTGAGCGTCACTTTCGGCCTCAACGCACGAATGATCCCGACGCTCGATCCAGCGAAAACGAGTGTTGTGCAAATGGACAATAGCCACTCCGGCGTGTTCTGGACCAGATCGGACGCACCGCCGCGGACCAGCCATCATCCACTCATGCCGAGGCCCGGACCGGACGACTGGCGATAAGTAAAAAACGGCTGCTATTCAAACGCTTCGTCCACTCGCAGCCAGCGGGTATCGCCGACATATTCAACTATTCCTCCCTCGTACAAGGGATCGCCATTGACCGTCACCACCAGCGCTCCGGTACTGACCCAGTATCTGGCTTCGATGTAATGGTGCTCTTCCCATTCCAGCTCAATGTTGGTCCAGACGTACTGAGGTTCGCGCGGACCGGGTTCACGACGCTTGCGCAGGCAGTGATCCACGTGCAGTTCGAATGCACCGGATGCTCTGATGAAGAGGTGGAAGACCTTGTGTCGATGGGTGAGTTCCAGACCGCGCAGCGGCGACTGAGAGAGCATGGTTTGAGCCTTGTGTCCTTGTACTGATATTGTCCGGGGTGGACCACCATCCGGACTCTACTATCCCATGCAGAATACAGCACGCGATGTCAGCTTCTCGAAGGTACTCAAGCGACGCGAGGTACTGACGCTTTCGTTCGGCGCAATGATTGGCTGGAGCTGGGTGCTGATGACCGCTGTCTGGGTGCAAAACGCAGGCTCGGTGGGGACACTTGTTGCCTTCGCAGTCGGTGGTCTGGCCATCGCTCTGGTAGGTCTCACCTACAGCGAACTCGCGGCGGCGATGCCACAGGCCGGTGGTGAGCATGTGTACACCGAGCGGGCGCTGGGTCGATCATGGTCCTTTGTCTGCACCTGGGCCCTGCTCGGGGCTTACGTGATCGTCTGCCTGTTTGAAGCGGTTGCGTTGCCAACAGCGCTGGAATACGTGGCACCGCAGATTCGCATTCACACACTCTGGAACGTCCTTGGTGCAGACGTCGATCTGGGTTTTGTGATCATCGGAGCGCTCTCCGCTGCCCTTATGACGTGGATCAACGTTCGTGGTATCCGCACAGTTGCCTTGTTTCAGACCACCGCGACCGCGGTCATCATCATCTCGGGTCTGGTTCTGGTCACTGGCAGTTTTGCGTTCGGACACATCGAGAATGCACAACCCTGGGTCGCCATACCGGCAACCGGAATCCTCACCGTGCTCATCATGGTGCCGGCCATGCTGGTCGGCTTCGATGTGATTCCGCAATCGGCAGAAGAGATCGATCTGCCTCCCGCGCTGATTGGAAAATTGCTGGTGATTTCGGTGCTGGCCGCCGTGCTTTGGTACGTACTGATCTCATTCGCTGTCGCGATGGCACTGGATGAAACAGCACTGGCAGGCGCAAAAATGGCTACAGCAGATGCTGCCACAGCCGTATGGGGTCACGCGTGGGCCGGCACGTTACTCATCCTGGGTGGTATCTGCGGCATCGTCACCAGCTGGAATGCGTTCATCGTCGGTGGCAGCCGTGTGCTCTTTGCGCTCGCCGAATCCGGCCAGGTTCCCGCCATTTTTGCCCGGCTGCATCCTAAATTTAGAACGCCATATGTGGGTGTTATTTTCATCGGCGTACTCTCGATGATTGCGCCACTCTTCGGCCGAACCATACTGGTCTGGCTCATCAATGCCAGCAGTTTCGGCGTCATGTTGGCATTCTTGTTTGTGGCAATTTCCTTTGTTGCTCTGCGGCGCCACGAACCGGACATGCCACGCCCGTTTCGGGTCAGTTATCCACGGCTGGTGGGATGGGGGGCGGTGGTGATGTCCATATTGTTGCTGCTGGCCTTTTTGCCAGGCAGCCCATCTGCCTTGTCCTGGCCGTATGAATGGGGTGTAGTCCTGGCCTGGGCTGCGGTCGGCGTGATTTTTTACCTGCGAAGGTCATGACTGAAACAGGTTGAGCAAGCGTTGAAGCGTCCGACCTGCGTCAATCAGAACCCTTTAATCAGAACTCTTCAATCAAAACAGGGAAGCCTGTCGGAAGGGTGGTCGGAACAGATCGGTCCTCAAAGGTGTCACCCGGTTTGCATCGAGGCCATGTTTGCGAACTGCAATCTCGAAGCGCTTGAGCAACAACTCAGCAATCGGACCTTCACCTCGCATGCGTTCGCCAAAGCCCGATTTATAGAGCTCACCGCCACGCGTGCTGCGAATCGCATTCAGGACGCGCTCCTTCAGATCGGGGTAGTGTGATTCGAGCCACTCGCTGAACAATACTTTCACTTCCAGCGGCAGCCGCAACAGGATGTAGCCTGCGCTGACTGCGCCTGCCTGCGCTGCCGCGGCGATGATGTCTTCCATTTCGCTGTCATTCACAAACGGTATCACTGGCGCGACCATCACACCCGTAGGCACACCCGCCTCCGTCAGCGCTTTTACCACCCGCAGTCTGGCCTCGCCTGACGCTGTTCGCGGTTCGAGTTTCGTTTTCAACTCGCGCCGCAAAGTGGTGATGGACACATACACCTTGGCCAGCCCCTGTTGTCCAAGCGCTGACCACAGATCCAGATCCCGCAGCACACCCTGGCTTTTGGTGACCAGACTCACCGGATGCCGACACTCCAGCAGCACTTCGAGAATCTCGCGTGTGACACCACGCTCGCGCTCAATCGGCTGATAGGGATCCGTATTGGTCCCCAGCGCTATTGGTGCGACCGTGTAGGACCGCTTGCACAACTCCTCTTCAAGATGGGCACGGACATCGGTTTTGTAGAACAGCCTTGTTTCGAAATCCAGACCGGGCGACAGATCGAGGTAGGCATGGGTGGGGCGTGCAAAACAGTAGATGCAACCGTGTTCGCAACCTTTGTAGGGATTGATGGAGCGATCAAACGGTAAATCCGGCGAGACATTGCGCGTAATCAACGTCTTGGTCTGGTCCGGCAGGACTGTCGTGACCAGTGTGCGCGAATCCACTTCGGGATCAATTCCCCAGCCATCATCGATGGCATCGGACTGCCGCGCGATGTAACGACTGCCCACATTTGATACTGCGCCGCGGCCGGTAATGGTCTTCGTCACTGTGTTTGTCCGCCGGGATGTAAAAGGCGAACCGAGTATAGGCTGTATAAAAACACAGCATCAAGAGCGGCCTCCCCTTCCCTCACGCATGCTGACAAACCAGATGCCAACAAACAGGCCACCCGTCCATGGTTCGTCGTAAAAGTGCTGGACGCACTTTTTGATCCTCCTGTTAGACTAGCCAACTTGTCGTGCCCGCTCGGGCCACCTAAACAGGCGATCATGATCTCGTTTCGACACACGCTTTCATTGGCGGTGGTCTTGCTGCTGCAAGCCTGCACCGTACTGAGTCAGGGTCAGAGTACCCAGATCGAAACACGCATCCAGCAGTTGCGCACTGAAGTTGCGGACATGAAAAGCGAATTCGAGCGCACGCGCGAGACGTTGCAAGCACGCAGCGCTGAGACCGAGCAGGGTGATGGCATGCTGGCGGCTCGACTCGACACCGTACAGGCAACCCTTGAAACACTGCCCTCCCGCATCGACGTGAAGTGTCCTGCGCCAGCACCTGTCGAGATCAAACCCGTATGCAAAGAGCCCCCTGCGCCAAAAGCAGAGGCCACCTTGGGCAAAAGCGTAGTTGGCGAGAAGGAGCGAATCCTTCTCGACCCGCCAGGCAAGATCTTCGTGGCCCGCATGGACACCGGCGCGACCTCCAGCTCGTTGCACGCCCAGAACATCGTCCAGTTTGAACGCGATGGCGCGAACTGGGTGCGATTCGATTTACAGGCTGAAGAAGGTATCGAAAAGGTTGAAGCACCCATCGTGCGATACGCCCGGGTGGTGCAGCAGGCGGACCCACAGGGGTCGCGACGCCCGGTTGTGTCACTGCGAATACAGCTTGGCGAAATCGACGAGTCGGTTGAGTTCACGCTTGCTGATCGGTCACATCTGGAAACCGAAGTCCTGCTTGGGCGCAGTTTTTTGACTGATCTGGCGATCGTCGACGTCTCGCGCAAATACATCCAGCCTTCACCAAAAAAGTAACTGCAGCACCCCACCATGGCACATCGTGGTCCGTTCCTGTTTCTAATCGTGCTGCTGGTGATCGCCGGTATCGGCACCGCCATCTATCGGCACAACACCTTCGCCATCCCTTTCTCGCCTGACGAAGAGCAACTGGTCTGGCAGGTAGAAGCGCGGGTGCAGTTCACCGCCAATGGCGAGCCGACCAACGTTTATCTGGCCCTGCCGCCGGATCAGTCCGGCTTTCGCATCGTTGATGCTTCACGTGCTTCATCCGGGTTTGGCTACGCTCCTGGCGTGCGGGGTGGACAACTGCAGGCGCACTGGAGCAAACGCGAAGTCATTGGCGACCAGAGTCTCTTTTACAAGCTTGAGATCGTGGCTGACCAGAATTACGGCGTGCCGTCCACGCCACCAGCAATTCGCAGCATTCCTTCCTGGCGGGAGCCCTACGGAACGGCCGCTCGTCAATTACTGGAGACTGCGCTGCCATTGTCCGCTGGTGGTCTATCGCTTGCCGAGCAACTCTCGCAACTCATGAGCCCGGCACGGGGTGATCAGAACGCAAGTTTGCTGTTAGGAGAATTCAGCGCACCTGAGTTATTGCAAAACCTGCTGCTCACCGCCGACGTTCCGGCGCGTACCGTACAGGTTCTGAAACTTGAAGATGGCCGTAGAAGGCAGGATCTGACCACCTACGTTCAGGTCTACGAGAACGAAACCTGGCAACTCTTTGATGCCCAGAACGGTCGGGTGCACGACACCAGCAACCTGTTGCTGTGGCTGACCGATGCGCCGTCAGTGCTCGATATTCTCGGCGGCCGCAACAGCCGCGTTTCATTTTCGATGATAAGCGCTGTGCGTCCGGCGCTCGCCGTGTCCCAGGAACAATACGGCGACTTCGGCTTTTCGTTGTACAGCCTGCCGATTGCAGAACAGGGTGTTTTCAAACTGATCATGCTGATGCCGATCGGCGCGCTGGTCGTGGTCTTCATGCGCATCATCGTCGGCTTCAAGACATCGGGTACGTTCATGCCGGTGCTGATTGCGCTGGCGTTTCTGCAAACTGAATTGCTTCCCGGACTGGCCAGTTTTCTGCTGGTGGTGGGTATCGGACTCATGATTCGCTATTACCTGTCGAATCTGAACCTGTTGCTGGTCGCGCGCATTGCGGTACTGGTGCTCATTGTCATCGGCATCATCACGACGTTCAGCGTCTTGTCATACCGGCTTGGACTGATCGAAGGGCTCAACATGACTTTCTTCCCGATGATCATTCTGGCCTGGACCATCGAGCGCATGTCGATCACCTGGGAAGAGAATGGTCCCAAGGAAGTGCTGGCCCAGGTGGGTGGCAGTTTGCTGGTGGCAACCATCGCGTATCTTGCGATGAGCACACCGATGGTCAGTCATCTCGCGTTCAATTTCCCTGAACTGCACATGGTTCTACTGGCCATCATCCTGGCCCTCGGACGCTATACCGGATATCGATTGCTTGAGTTGCGTCGTTTTGCTGCCTTCAAGTCCGCAACCAGCGATAGCGCGCCTTGATGGGTCTGAAGAACTGGTTGTCTGGCTGGGTACCGCCCAGTTATCTCCAGGACAACGGTATTCTTGGGATGAACCGTCGCAATGGCGACTACATCTCGCGCTACAACAGCCGCAGCCGCTATCCGCTGGTGGATGACAAGCTGCTGACGAAGGAAGTCGTCGAAAAGGCGAAGATCGCCGCGCCGAAACTCATCGACGTCGTGCGCGCCCAGTACGAGATCGAACATATCGCCCCACGCGTTGAAAACCTGCAGCAGTTTGTGGTGAAGCCCGCCAACGGGTCCGGTGGCAAAGGCATACTGGTCATCACGGCCCGAGACGGCGACCTGTTCGTGAAGAGCAGCGGAGTCCGTATCACGCTAGCCAACATCGAACGCCACATGACCAACATCCTCAGCGGACTGCACTCACTGGGTGGCAAACCGGATGTGGCCTTCATCGAGACACTCGTCCACACCAGTCAGTATTTCGCCAACTACTCCTACGAAGGCGTTCCGGATATCCGGATCATCGTCTTCAAGGGATACCCTGTGATGGGCATGTTGCGGTTGGCGACCCACCAATCCGATGGCAAGGCCAATCTGCATCAAGGTGCCGTCGGCGTAGGTCTTGATGTCGCAACGGGCAAAGCGACCCTGGCGGTGCAACACAACAAACGTGTCACCCATCACCCGGATACCGGTCGCCTGCTGGAAGAGATCGAAGTTGGCAACTGGAAACAACTGCTGCATCTGGCCGCCAAGTGTTATGAGGTGACTCGCCTCGGTTATCTAGGCTGCGACATCGTGATTGATGAAACACGAGGACCACTGATACTGGAGCTCAACGCGCGCCCGGGGCTGGCGGTGCAGATCGCCAATGGCGTCGGCTTGTTACCACGTCTTCGACTGATCGAGACCCTGGATGATTTCCCGGTGTCCGTTGAAGAACGGGTAGAATTTTCAATGCACCACTTTGCAACCAACCGCTAGCCCGAGCGTCCCGTTCACTTTGGCCGGCAGCGAATCACTGACTGGAGAAACCGATGATCGTCGTCAACGCCACTTTCGAAACCACTGCCGCGGCGATTGCCGCAATGAAACCCGCTATCCTGGCCATGCAGGCCGCCAGCCGCGCCGAAAAGGGCTGCGAAGACTATACCTTCAGTGTCGAACTGGAAAATCCGAACGTCATGCGCATTACCGAGCGATGGGAAAGCATGGCCATCCTGCAGGCTCACTTCCAGACACCGCACATGACAACGTTCAGAGCAGCCATGGCTGCCAACCCCCCAAAAGGGGTCGTCGCGCATTTCTATGAAGCAAAAGAAGTTGCGATGCCATCCTGAGAAAGTCGAAGTAACAAGGCAGTAAATACGCACGCCGTATTTGCTGCCAACGCACTTCAGGTTTCGAGAAACCAGCGCATGATCTCGCCATTCATTTCGGTGGGGTAGGTGTGCGAAAGATCGTCGACTTCTTCATACCGCACACGAGCGCCTGCTGCTTGTAGCGCCTGCGCGGCCATCTGTGCCATACCGACATCGAACATCCAGTCGAGCACGCCATGTGTCACAAAAACCGGAAGACCACTGATACGGGTCTGACTGGTCATCTCCAGTAACATGGGATGAAACGAGGACGCAATCGGCGCCAGGTGAGTAAAGGGCGAGTTCTCGAGCAGACCCGACACATAACTGAACGTGCCGCCATCGGACATGCCGGTCAACAGGAGGCGGTCTTCCTGCACCGCATATTGCTCTCGCACATAGGCCAGCATGCGCAATAGATTGTCCGTATCGACGTCCGGCCCCATCAACGACCAGGTGCGATCAATCGAGGTTGGCGAGATGAGAATAACGCCGTGCGTGCGTGCTTCACGCAGCCAGGTCCACAGGAACGCCCGACCATGGCCACTGCCACCATGCATCGCAACGATCACCGGCATCGGTGTGTCTGGTGTTGCGTACTCCGGCACATAGAGTGAAAAACCGCCCCGTTCCATGACCCCGTTAGCGGCATGCAGAACGCCCGTATCGAACCCCATCAGCCGATCACCATCGAAGCGCGCCAGCAGTTCTCGGTTGTCCCGGTGTTCCTCGCTGAGAAAAAACGCACTCACCGGTGGCAGCATGTCAGCCAATGGATAGAGCGTCTCCAGGGCTCGGCTCTGGTATCGCAACGCGCCATACGCTGCGAGAATCGGATTGCTGTGTGCAGGAGCATCGGCAAACCCGTCCAACCCCTTCAAAACATTGTTGGACGTTTCAGCCAGTGCAACCGAAAAATTGCGTAAGTGATCCGGTATCTGCAGTGTCTTGAAGTGGGTGAACGCCTGATTCAGCGGCTCCCGGAAGGGTGCAACCGCCGCCACGATGTCGTTCAGATCCGGTGGATGCAGATGGCGGCCAGCCCGCGCCAGAACATCGAGCCCCGTCATCAAGGGTGACAACAAACCGACAACACCTTCAAACAGGCGCTCTTGTTCTGCGTCCATCGGAGTTTCCTCGGAAGTTTCCGGTGGGAGCATACACGCCCGCTTTGGTATGCTCGAACCCTTTGCTCAAAGGTCGGGAAAATGTCATCGATGAAATTGCTGCCGGAACCCTATTATTTGCCTGTCGGCGATGAAATCGAAGTTTTCGAGGCGGCCTTCAATGCTCGCCTGCCGGTGCTGATGAAAGGGCCAACCGGATGTGGCAAGACCCGATTCGTCGAGCATATGGCCTGGCGCCTGCAACGATCCGGCAAGCTGGCGGCGAATCCTGCGCTGCTGACCATTTCCTGTCACGAAGATCTCACCGCCACTGACCTGGTCGGCCGCTATCTGCTGAAGGGCGATGAAACGGTCTGGCAGGATGGGCCGCTCACCCGATCAGTCCGTAGTGGCGCAATCTGTTATCTCGATGAAGTGGTCGAAGCGCGCAAAGACACGACGGTCCTGATCCACTCGTTGTCTGACCACCGGCGCCTGCTGCCCATCGACAAGACCGGCGAACTGGTCACGGCGCATCCGGACTTCCTGCTCGTCATGTCATACAACCCGGGCTACCAGTCAGTACTCAAGGATCTGAAACCCAGTACCCGGCAGCGATTTGTCAGCATCGAATTCGACTATCCGGCGTTTGCCCAGGAAGCCGAGATCATCGCCCATGAAAGCACCATCGAACCAGAGATGGCCGGGCGACTGGCCACCATCGCCGAGCGGGTGCGCAATCTGCGGGACCATGGCTTCGAAGAAGGTGTCAGCACTCGCTTGTTGATCTACACCGGCCAACTGATCAGCCAGGGCATCACCCCACGACGCGCAGGAGAACTCGCCATCACCACCGCCATCAGCGATGACCGAATCGTGCAGGACGCGGTACGCGACATCATCGACGTCCTACTCCCGTGATCGAACTGGCAGACGTTGAAGGTCCGCTCGCCCTGTTTGCGGAGGGACTCGCCGGACGTTACTTGCACTTGAAGACACTGACCGAACGCAACACCAATCCCATCGATGCACGTCTGACCAGCCAGAGCATGGATTCGCTGTACCTGCCGGACAGCCTGCCGAACGGCGATCGCACCGACTATCTGGTACTTGTCCTCAAGCAGATCGGGTATCGAGAGTGCGGCACGTTTGACTTCAACTACGCGCAATTCTGCCAACGCGCCGGGTTCCCGCAACCGGAAGTCAAACCGCACACTCAGCCTGACCGGGACAGTGACTTCACGAAACTGTTTGCCCGATTCGAAGACCCTGCCATCGCACGTCGTCTGTTTCTCCTGCTGGAAGAGTTTCGAATCAACGCCTACGTAACCGGCGCATACCCTGGCGCTGCCCGGTATCTGCAACACCACCACAACAACCTGCGTGTCGAGTTTCTCGCTCATCGCACGCGCTTTGATCTCCTGCAGCACCGTGTCTGGGGAAACCTGCACGCGTTACCCGATCTCGAGAATTCACTGGTTTCACTGTCCGACCGACAAAGCAGCGTTTACACGACCGCTGATTTGACCTGTCAGCTCTATCCGTTCTTCCATCACGAGCGCGATCTGCTGCTTGAAGAATTGAACGCCGAGGTGTCAGGTACCGAGTGGATGCAACGGGAAGCACGGCTGGAAGACTGGAAAGAGGATCAGGAGGACTTGTCCCGCCAGATGCTCGCGGTGGAGATGTTGCAGGCGGAAGATGCGTTGCTGCGGGAAGGTGCTGACCTCGCCGGCGACACACGCGACACCAGCCAGACACTGAACAGCCTGAAGAACGAACGCGACTCACTCTCACGGCGCATCGAGATGGAACGCGCAGCTCTGCGCCATGCGGTCGGTTCACCACGCGGACAAGCGCGCAGTTTCCGCTACGACGAATGGAACTACCTGGAAGGTCGTTATATCAGGCGCTGGTGTCGCCTGTACGAAGAACGCATTCTTCCGGAACCGGGGGCAGACGTTGACGATCTGCGCCGGGTGATACGCGAATGGCGCTCGACAGTCAGATCCCGCCTGGCACAGTTAAGACCACTCGGCCTGCAACGCGTCTCGAGAGTCGCAGACGGCGACGAGCTTGATCTGAATGCAGTGCTCGAAGCACGCCAGGATATTCGCGCCGGCATTTCCCCGGACGATCGCACGTACAGCCGACGTGAACGTGTGCAGCGTGATATCTGCGCAGCATTTCTGGTTGATCTCTCGGCTTCGACTGACGATCCCATCGAACCGCCATCACCGATGCCCTACGCAGACGATGATGAAATCCCCAACCTGCGCGATCCTTACTATGAGCCGCTGGAGCAAGCACAGGCAGAAGAGCCCAGGAAGATCATTCACGTCCAGCGTGAAGCGATGCTGGTGATGGCCTCGGCACTGGATGTGCTCGGCGACAGTTTTGGAATCTACGGTTTCTCGGGCTACGGGCACGACTGCGTGGAGTTCTTTGTTGCCAAGGAACCGGATGAACCACTCAACGGCCGCACACTTGGCGCCATCGCCGCCATGCAGCCCAAACGAAGCACCCGGATGGGA
Organism: Klebsiella pneumoniae; assembly: GCA_945878745.1. GTDB lineage: Bacteria > Pseudomonadota > Gammaproteobacteria > Pseudomonadales > Azotimanducaceae > SYFY01. The sequence goes on from CAMDVY010000004.1 coordinate 12,665, forward strand.
CCGGCGATTCGCCACAGCGTTGCCAAGCTGATGGCTGCTGGCCAGTCGTTGAAACTCCTGATCGTGCTATCCGACGGATTTCCCCAGGACTGCGACTACGGACCAAAGAGGGGCGAACACGAATACGGTGTCGAAGACACGGCCAAGGCGTTGTCAGAAGCAGCAGCCAAGGGCGTCGAGACATTCTGCATTACCGTAGATCGCTCAGGTCACGACTATCTGAAGCGGATGTGTCCGGACACCCGTTACCTCGTCATCGACGACATTGAAGATTTGCCGGATGCGCTGACCAAGGTCTACGCGACGCTGACTTTCAAATAGCGTTCCATAAGGTATTCAGGTTTGTCCCCGGCCAGCAGCTCTTCGATCTCCACATCCCCTATCGACTCTTGACCCCGATTCCCGGAAACACAGCAACCATAAAAACTACCATGGCCAATACCAGCACTGCTGGAAAAACGTGATGAGTAAAGATGTGGACGGGGTCGTACATACACGAGATTTGCATCAGCGCTGCTGGAATGATCACTGTCGCACCGGCCAGACTCGCTGCAGTACGCACGGGCTGAAGAACAAAGCGGCGGCGAATGAGGAAGAGTGCAACCAACAGCGGTGGTATCGACAGGATCAACGCTTCTCTTACACAGCTTTCGCGTTTGCCCAGCATGCTGGCTTCAATCGCTGGATATCCGCCTAATCCGATCAGAAAACTGCCAAGCCAGACCAACAGCAAAAACAAGCCCGCAAACTGGACTAATCGCACCGGCAGCCCTGGTATGGCCAGTCGAAATCCCGCCAGCGCAAACAGAAGGCTGGCGCCAAATCCGGCAACGAACTCGACGGCAAATCGTGGATGCGCGAGCATTTGATCCGTCCAGCCTGGGCGGAGCGGGCCAAACACGAGCAGGCATGAAGTAACGTAGACAATCGTTAGTAAATACCAAGAAATCGTTATCCAGCCTGCAGGCAGGATCGAACCCGGAAGCGGACGATCCCGCGTCAAGCGGTCGATCAATTCGTCGGTGTCTCGCCTGTTCATGCAATATCTGCCTGGAGCATTTTCCGGACCATTCTCAAGGCGCGAAACACACGGACACGCAGCGTTGCTTCGCTGATCCCGAGTTGTTCAGCCGACTCCGAGATACTCATACCTTCCAGTTTGGTGAGTATAAAGGCCTGCCGATAAGGAGGTCGCAATCGAGAGAGCAACTGACCTTCGTAGATGGATGTATCCATGTCCTCATTCTCGTCGATCAGTTCGTCCCTGAGACTATCCTGCGTTCTTTCATTCCGAAGCCGTTTACGTAAGCTGTCGATACACCGGTTGTGCACAATAGCGAAAAACCAGGCTCGAAAGGGTTGATCCGGGCGATAGGTATGACGGGCCCGATGCAAGGCGATGAGGCTTTCCTGCACTACATCTTCCAGCTGCTCGAACTGTCCAAAACGTGACAACAGAAAGGCTCTGGTGACCGAAGCCAGCTCGATGAGAAGCAATCGATAGACTGCTTCATCACCGGACTGGGTCTGAATCACCATTGCCCGCCAGCGTATTTCGTCGTTGTTGTAATCCGCCAAAATACTTACCACCCACCCCCATTGATCGATGTCTTCACACTGTTTCTCGATCAATTCGAGGAGGCGCAAGGACCCGGTTTCAGATCTATCTGATTCGTTCGACAATGATCTCAGCGACAGGGTTCCGCCAGTCGTAGGTTAAAGGCGAAAGAATGTCGCCAGCGACGTTAGGTGCCAGTTCATGGAATCCGTTACCAATGTGCACATAACCTTCATCACCCACGTTGGTGCCGGGGGAGTTACCCACGCCCTGACAGCGTGGACCAGGGATATTGCGGCAGTTCTGGTCATTGGCTTCAGTACCTGAGTCATAGGCAGGGGCAAACACTACTCGCTGGTTTCTAGCCTGCAGACGCACACTTCGAACCGCCATAAACGTGTCGTTGGTCGGGATCAGCATGGCCGCAACGCTGAGGTGAGTTTGAAATCGGGTCGGGGACACCACGATCGAGGCACTTGCCCCGGGTGCCAGCAGGCCACCGATAGTCTGCGGAGTCGCTGCACCATTCGCCAAACCGGAGAGTTCGGTGGAGAGAGCCCCGGTGTCACCATCCTCGGCGAGGATTGAAAGACCGTTGGACGCAGGCCGACCGAGCCTAAATAGCGCTACACCTTCGCGATGAGTCACGACGAGTTGAGGCGTGAACGTTTGAGCCTTGGTGATGTTGGTGATGGTGACTCGGTATTGCGTTCCCGGCGCAGCCAGCAGGCTCGAAGTCACCAGGATCAGGCCCGCAGTTGCGATTGCCCGTAGTGATAGAAGCTTAAACATGATCGTCTTTCCGTTGGTTCAGGGATCACGGATACGACGGTTAGCTACTTCCTGTTACCGGCTCGCGCAAATAAATTCTGCCCCATGACCGGGACAGCCTCGGCGTAGGAGCGATCTCCTGATCGCGATTGTCGGGAACATCAAAGATCGCGATCAGGAGATCGCTCCTACAGGAAGGTCACACGCACCATTGCGGATGCCGTTTCAACTCAAACTTGGCAATCGATAAACACGAGCCGCTGTACCACTGAAGATCGCTGACTTTTCCGACGCGCTCAATCCTGCTCGTGCGGCGATTCGCTTGAACGTGTTCCACAACGTTCGGTACGACACACACTCCTTGTCCACCGGGAAATTACTTTCGAACATGCAGCGGTTGGGTCCGAAGGCTTCGATCACGTGGCGATAGTACGGAAACAGCAGTTCGCACAATGCCTCCGAACCGATCGGTGTCTTGCGCTGATGCATATGGAAAGGCGGTTCCCATGCGCCAACACGTTGTTGACCCCCGCCCACCTTCATCACCGCGTTGGGAGCCGCGGCGATGGCGTCGATGTTCTGTCGCCACTGTGCAAATGCTGCCGAATTGGCAGTGGGGTCTACCTTGCCTCCCAAATGATTGACGATGATCGGCACATCCGGGCAGAGCTTCGCAAGCTTTGCCAGCGTCGGTAATCGCCCGTGGTCCGGAGAGTAGTTATCGAAGGAGAGGTTGTAGCGACCCAGCAACCGGTAGCCTTCCAGGAACTGCGTATTGAGATCACTGGGGAAAGCACTGCGAATGCCGCGGAAATTGGGCGAAGCTGACATGTGTGCTTTGAGTACACCATCCACAGCTTGGCCGGAGCGCAGGTCTGCAGCGCCGAAGATGCCCGTGCAGAGTCGGGTTGAGCCGTAGATACCTGATCGACTCATCGCCGCTATGCCGTGAACAAATTCTGTTTCACCGACGCATCGTTCTGCTTCCGGACCATCGGCCCGATAAAACGCACCACACTGAGCGAACACGGTTTGCACGACGTTGTGGCCGGCCAGCGTGATTTCCTGAGTGATCTCCTCGCACAGGTAAACCTTCTCCTCGAAACTCAGGTAAGGCTCAGTGGTCGCAGTTCGCAAATCCCAGAGATGATGATGCGGGTCGATGATTGGCAGACCCGGTTCGAGAACGGCTTCCGGCGTTTCTTGAGCCAGCCAGGAGGAGAGACGCTGGTTTGCGGGATGGCTCATGGTGTTCGCCGGTCAGAGGATGTTGGCGCGATTATTACCCACTCGGAACTTGTTACCAATCACTACCACTGCGGATACAGCACCACATCGATTCGACGATTTTTCTGCCGACCCTCGGGAGATTCGTTACTGGAAATCGGTTGTGTCTCGCCGTAGCCCACTGCGGTCAGCAATTCCTTGGCGATTCCTCCACCACTGAGCAGATAACGCATCACCGCATCGGCACGCGCCTTTGAGAGATCCAGGTTGGCCGCATCTGCACCGTGGGAGTCGGTATGCCCTTCAACGATGATGGGCGCATCAGGGAACTCGGCGAGCGCCTTGCGAACCTTGCCAAGCAGCCCGTGGTGTCGGCCCTCCAGAACGGACTGACCACTGCCGAAGGTCACACCCACCATGCGCAGCACCAGTCGATCCTGGACCCGCAACACCTGCGCTTCAGCGGGCTTGAACAGGCTTTCTACCAATCGGACTTTTTCCTTCAGCTTGCCTTGTCGCTCAAGCTCCGCCTGCAATCGTGCACGCGCTTGTGATTGACCACCAAGGTCAGTCTGTAACGTTTCGATTTCCTGTTGCAGCGCGATGGCGTATCGCTGTTGTTCTGCCACCTGCTCCTCGAGCCTTGATCGAGATAACAGCAGATCCGCAACCGCATTCGCCAGCACCGTACCTGCCTCACCCGGCCCACGATCAAAGTAGACCGTCTGGTCAATCAGATCACCCAGGTTGGTTAGCTCCTTCTCCCACGTCGCCACAAAGGCCTCAAGCGTGATGTCACCACGATCAAGCTGTTTGGCTGACTGCGCGATGTACTGCGCACGCAGTGCATTGTGTGTCGCCAGTGTGGCATTGTCGCGGGGTTGATCGGTGTCGTAACGATCCTGGGCCAGCGTGGTTCGCGCCTGCAGCAGAAGTGCCTGGGCTTCCGCAAATCCCTTTGGGGCATCACGAGACGCCCTCAGATCATCGGCAATGGCGATTTGTCGCTGGGCCTCTGCAAACAGTGTCGTTTCGATCGCACCCAGTTCCGCCTGACGGAAATACTGAACGGCTTTCTCACGATATTTCGCAATGTCTGCATCACGATTGCGCTCCAGACGTGTAGTCGCGGCCCGCAGTTCCGACTCACCATCCATCCACAAGTCATTGTCAGCCGACCTGGCGCCTGCTGACTCTGCATCCCGTCTTGCTGCAATCGCGTCCGTCAGCAGTTCACGAGCGCGCAGACTGGCTTCCTCCACCTGCGCAAAACCGTTGCTCGATTGCGCCAGCAGTTCACGGATACGTTCGCGCTTGCCACCATCTTCGGCAACTTCCTCTGCCTTGCGAAAAGCGTCCATGCTGCGACGGAACAGATTAGGCGCCAACAGTTCACCCTGCGCATCGACGGCGCGAGTCCGTGCTGCATCGGCGCCGTTGAACAGTGGGTCGCGGGACGCCACATCGCTTGCCGAAAACGCAGGAGTTGCCAATAGTGCCAGGCATAACAGACCAACCCACCGGATGATGGCGCGCATCAGACTTCTCCTCTTTCAAGCAGGCGGTCGATCGCATGAGCTACGCCTGCTTCATCATTGCGCAGCGTCACAAAGGTGGCTGCACTGCGCGTCCTTTCGTCGGCCTGACCCATCGCCACGCTGGCGCCGGCGACACGAAACATCTCCAAATCGTTTTCCGCATCTCCGAACGCAACAACCTGCAGCGGCATGATACCCAGACTGCTGCAGGCCGCTTCGAGCGCTGCACCCTTACTGGCCGCTTTCGCTGTCAAGGTCAGCACCAGCTTTCCAGTGGGGCCGATCGAGTCATAAATGTTGACCGAATGCGCGAAACGCGCGCCAAGCTCGGCACGGATCCGTTCGTTACAGCGGGAACCTTGAATCGCCGCCACGCGCGGCAGATTGGTCCTGTCGGGAATCAGCGCCGGAAGTGGCTGCATTTCGGCATCCAGAAGATTGGGATCCGGCTGGCCTTCCATTTTCAGCAAAACACGATCATTGACCGTGACCGTTGCGATGCAGCGTTCGGCATTGCAGATGGCGTATAGCTCGGCAACAAAGTCCAGTGGCATTCGATGATCGAACAGATCTTTGCCGCTTGCCGGGTCGAGTACCTGGGCACCCGAGCAGGCGATGATCGGTCCGGATATGTCGAGTTCTTTGGCAACTCTGCGGGCCATGTGCGACCAGCGGGCGGTGGCAATGATGATGCCGATCCCACGATCCCTTGCGGCTCGGACAGCCCGAATGTTCTCGGCAGGAATGTGTTCTCCCACCAGCAGCGTTCCATCAAGGTCGATGGCGAGCGCCTTGTATTGCATGTTCAAGTCCACAGCAGGCGAATGGATGGATGACTCGCCCTGTGGGCGACCATTTCAGGCGGCGACTGTGGGCTGTTCAGTGGATGCGGTCAAGACGGCGCGACCCAGCCTTGAAGGCCCTTGTGCCTACCGCACTTTTACATCGTACGGTTCAAACCAGGTCTGCTCGATGGCCTGGTGGATGCTGATCAAATCGCCTTGAAAGTCATCCAGCGACGCATGCAGTTCGGATCGAACGAGCTGTCGCAGCGGAATGCTGTCCATCCTGGCAAGTAACTGCTCAACTGCCAGAATCGGCAATTGATGACGAGGCAGGCGCCGACTGCTGTACCGCATCTGAAACAGGCAATATCGAACCGAACGAGGAAAATTGAGATCATTCAGCAGGAAGTGCAGAACCCTCGCCGGGGTAACACGGCTGCGGACACTTCGACGATACATCTGGTAGGCCGACGCAGAACGTAAAACGCTCACCCACAGGATAGTGTCGTGATCGTTGATCATCTCATCCCGTGCAACCAGCAGATCACCAGCCACATCGATGATCCGCGTCGTCATGTCGGATCGTTCGAGATACCGCCCAAGCATCAGGAATTCGTACTCCGGACCTCGACTCATGGTGCCCGAAAACAGACCGCTGATCTGCTGGCTGCGTTCGATGATTTCGCTGATGACCGGCCAGGAGGCCTTGCGAAACGACGTGTTCCCCAGTTTTTTGTTGGCAAAGAGGTGAAGATCGTTGACCGACTCGAACGCCTCCCGTGGCACCACATCACGTAGTGTCCGCATGTTTTCACGGGCAATCCGGATCGCACTCAGGATCGAGTTGGGATTTTCGGCAGAACCAGCGAGGTAGCGCATGGCTACTGTGGCCAACTGCGCCTGAGGCGAAATCTGGAAGCCTGCGCCGCTGCCGGTAATGCGAATCAGGTTATACCAGCTGACCGGCGCATTATTTGGCAGGTCCAGCAACAACTCAGTGAACACGTTGATGAGACGGGCAGTGTTCTCGGCGCGCTCAAGGTTCCGTCCTACCCAGTACAAACGGCCTGCAAGTGATGACAGCATCAGACGTCCTCAACGATCCAGGTGTCTTTACTGCCACCGCCCTCCCTGTGAGGACTTCACGACGAGCGAACCTTTGCGCAACGCTACACGGGTCAGCCCACCGGCCGTCACCGACATCTTCGCGCCTTGCAGGACAAACGGCCGCAGGTCGACATGCCTGGGCTCAATGGCGTTATCACACACCGTCGGCACCGTGGACAACGACAGGGTCGGTTGAGCGATGTAGTTGCGGGGATTGTCTCTCACCTGGAGCCGCATCTGTTCCACCTCTGCGCGGGAAGCATGTGGGCCCACCAGCATCCCGTACCCACCCGATTCGTTGGCCGGTTTGACCACAAGTTCCGCAAGGTGCTCTTCCACATACTGCATGGAATCGGGATCGGCACACCGCCAGGTTGGCACGTTAGGCAACAACGGTTCTTCCGCGAGATAGTACCGGATCATTGCCGGTACATAGCTGTAGACCACCTTGTCATCGGCAACCCCAGCACCCGGCGCGTTGGCGATGGCAACGTTACCTTTGTACCAGGCACGAAACAGTCCAGGCGTGCCCAGAACCGACTGACGATCAAAGGTCTCCGGGTCCATGAACGCATCGTTGATGCGCCGATACACGGTATCCACTCGTCTGAGCCCTTCAATCGTGCGCATATAGACACAATCATCATCAAGCACAATCAGATCCCGGCCAGCGACCAGTTCGGCGCCCATTCGTTGGGCAAGGAAGGCATGTTCGAAATAGGCGGAGTTGAATATGCCGGGCGTCAGCACGACGATTTCCGGCCGATCACCGGGCCGAGGCGACAACGACGCCAGCATGTCGAACAGCTGCGAAGGATAGGCATCAACCGGTCGAATCCGCATGGTGCGGAATACTTCCGGGAACACCCGCTTGGTGACGCTGCGATTTTCCAGCATGTAAGACACGCCGGAGGGCACGCGCAGGTTGTCCTCCAGCACATAGACCGTACCATCCCGATCGCGCACCAGATCGGTGCCGCAGACGTGAGCCCACACGCCATGTCGGGGCGAGGCGCCAACCGCTTGTGGCAGGAAATCCTTGGAACTGAGAATCAGATGCGCCGGGACGACGCCATCGCGGACGCAATTCTGGCCGTGGTAAACGTCATCGATGAACATGTTGAGCGCCCGCAGCCGCTGCTGAAGACCCGCCTCAATGCTCGCCCATTCACTTCGTGCAATAACCCTCGGAATGATGTCGAGCGGCCACGCACGATCGATGTTCTCGCCATCTGCGTACACCGTGAAGGTAATACCCATTTCCATGATGGCGCGATTGGCCGCGGCCTGACGAGACTTCAGACCATGATTGGAGAGTTCTTGCAGGTAGGTCATCAACGCCAGCGCGACCGGGCGAGGTGTTCCGTCGGCGGTCACCAATTCGTCGTAATGTTGATGGCCTTGATAGGCCGACCAGTTGGTACTCATCGCCTTGGGGTTATCCTGCTCGCTCGAAGACTCGATTCGACTATGCTAACTCAGCTATAGGCTCGACAGGTGTCCAAAGCAAATGTCAGGCCGGGCAAATCAAGTTGTCACCAGATTCTACTGGTTCACAGATGCTTCATTGGAAGGCGCGCACAATTCAGACACCTCAAGCGCGCGCTCGGGAGGATGCGATGGATTACCTGAAGGTTTGGATGACAGTGTTGCTGGTGACAAGTCTGCTCGCCATGCCAGTCCATGGCGCCGCCCCGAAACCGGCCGTGCTGGTCAAAAAAACAATGGACGGTCGATGCCTGACCAACAAGCACCCCGAGTTCTGGAAGACCAAGATCTATGTCGGCAAGCCGAACTTGGGGGCATGTATTGCCAGCGGGGGACGCAAGGTTTGAGCAGGACCGATACGGTCGCGCAACACAGACGTCAGCCGACAGCTGCGATTGCTTCGAGAAACGTCTCCACCGTCAATTGACCATCCAACAGACCGCACACAGCAGCCACAAACGGCGCCTCAAAACCTGATCGCTGGCACACATCCCGAAACATTCGTGCGGCTCGAACGCCCTCGCTCACCATGACCATCTTCCCCTGAGCCTGTGCCAGCGTCTGACCAAGACCGAGCCGTTCGCCCATCTCGCGGTTCCGACCATGGGGAGAGGTCGCGGTCACAAACAGATCGCCAATGCCTGCCGCAGTCAGCGCGGTCGCTGGATCAGCGCCGAGCTTGGGCAACAGGCCGACGGCTTCACGATAGCCTGCAGTGAAAATCGCGGCTTTCAGATTATCACCACCCAGCCCGCTGGGCTTCAGCCCATCCGCCACACCACAAGCGAGCGCGATAACGTTCTTGAATGCGCCCCAGTACTCGGCACCCAATGGATCACTCGCGGGGGCCAGTTTCAAGGTGCGCGTAGTCAGTTGTTTGGCCACGCGAACCGCGGCTTCGCGGTGCCGACTGGCAACCAGCGCGGTGGTATACACACCCTGTGCGAGTTCAGGTGCAATGGTCGGCCCCATCATCACGCAGAGGATGTTGCTCCTGCCGCCGGCCTTGAGTTTTTCTTCGATGACATCGGAAATCAGTCGGTCTCCATCAGCCAGACCTTTGGCCAGGTCGACCAGAATCTGATCCGATTTCAACAATGGCACGAGGTCATCAACGACACTGAGCACAACACCGGATGGCAGCGCCAGAATGACGTATTCGGCGCCCTGGATGGCCTCCGCGATGGACATTGTGACCTTCATGCCCTGCATGATCACACCAGGCAGATACTTGGCATTGACCTCGGTTGCCTTGAGGCTGTCGTGCACCTCCTGCTCGACCGTCCAGCCAATGACTGAATGTCCGGCCTGTAACCAGTTGCGTGCCAGTGCTGTACCGAAGTTACCGAGTCCGAGAACGGCGATTGCGCTCATGCTGTCACCTTGTCGAGCCATTGGACGAGGTCACCGATAACCTCGTCACGATTGGTTTCATTGAATACTTCATGTCGAGCCCCTGCATACCAGCGATACTCCAGTCGCGATAGTCTGCAACCCCGATAGGCCTCGAGCATGCGATTGATGTCCAGTTGTCCACCATGCACAGGATCATCAGCGCCCGCAAAAACATAAATCGGCAGTGTCAGCGGAATCTTCGCAAGACATGCAGGAGTTTGTGTCATGGCTGCTCCGGCAAACAGATCCACCAACGATCCGGTTGTGAGGACAAAGCCGCACTCAGGATCGTCGACGTACTTCTTCACCTCCGCTGCATCGCGACTGAGCCACTCAAAGCCAGTTGCACCCGGTGTGTCGAATGCCTTGTTGGAACCGCCAAACAGCAGTTTTTGCAGGAGTTCGCTCGATTGATCCGGCCCATGTCGCCATGCCTCAAAACGGGCAACGAGTTTGGGTACCAACCGTCCGAAGCGATTCTTGAAGCCAGGGGAGCCGGATAGCGCGAGTGCATCGATCGAGTATCCGTAACGGGTGATGTACTGCTGACTCAGCATGGAGCCCATGCTGTGCCCCAACAGGATCAGTGGCACATCGGCGTTTCTGGCGCGCAACCTGCGATTGAATTCACAGGTATCCGCCAGCGTGCGGTTCCAGCCATCTCCACCCATGTAACCAAGTCGGGCTCGACCGGTACGACCGTGACCACGATGGTCATTGGCAAATACCGCATAACCAGCCTTGTTCAGTGCCTGAGCGACGGCATCGTATCGTCGAGCGTGCTCCCCCATGCCGTGGGCAATCTGCACGATGGCTTTGGGTGCTTCGATATCCCACGCATAACCGGCGACTGTCTGGCCATCGCTTGCGACCAGATCACAATGATCCATCAACCCCCCTTCGTTCGCCCTTGTCTTATTCTCTTTTCTCGTCCCGGGGATCGTGATCAGGACCATCATCCCCAACTACCGGATCAGGGGGCGGTGCCTGCTCCTTTCCCTTGTTCGTTCGTGATCGGAACGGCGCCTCAAAGGCCTGACGCACAAGATTGAGCGGATTCATCTCGTTGAGTTGACGCAGATTGGAGCGGAATTGCTCCTGGTGATCCAGGAACGAAACGATGCTCTGTTCAATGTAACGGGAAACCACACCGCCCATACGATCACCATAAAAACGGATGATCTGTTCGATGGCACGATTGGTGAGCACGGCCTGATGGCCTTCGGTTTCCTGCTCCGCAAGAATCTGCAGCAGTACGGACCGAGTGATGTTGGCGCCGTCTTTGGCATCCAGAACTTCAATGCTCTCGCCCTTCACAATCAGGTCGCGCGCATCTTCCATGGTGACGTAGCGGCTGTCTGTCATGTCGTACAGCCGGCGATTCGGGTATTTTTTCAGCTTGTGCATGACGCCCTTCAGTTCCGGCACGAACCAGCCTGATGAAAAATGACTGTGGCTACTCTACCGGATCGCGACGGTTTCAGGGCGCAGAAGTCGGTGTGGGGTACACCAGACAACGCAGGCCTCGTTTACGATCGAACTTCCGCCAGTTGGCAGGGTTCTCGGCAAGCCTGTCAGCGACTACATGCAGGACGTCCGGACTGACCGCCATACCGCTGTGACTCCCCTGTACTTCAACGCTCTCGGCAAGTGTCGAGTCTCGCTCAATGCAGGTATCCCAGGCGACCACACCATCGCGCTTGCTGTAGATGGCGGTGGATGGCATCGGCAGCGGCGCACGTGGATCACCCTGACCGAACCGCGCCCGCATTTCTTCAACCGACAGACCCGACATCTCTTCAAAGAGCCGACCAATCATGGCATTGGTATTGCCATGTTCTGTTGCCGCGAACGGGCTGCCTAGCGTAATGACACACCGTGTGGCTTCTGGAAACTTGCGGGCGATCTCCCGGCTGAACACACCGCCGAGACTTTGGCCAACCAGGGAAATGGGCGTCTCGTAAGCCTGCCAGGCGCGATAAAAACGACGCATGGCACCTTCGAGCAATTCCGGCCGTCCCAGATTTCGTCCCTGCAGCCAAGGCAACACCTTGTAACCAAGGGAGGTCAGAAAACGGCGCAATAACAGCGTGGACTCATCACCGCCCATGACACCAGGCAGCACCATGACTGGGTGAGCGTCGCCTCGCGGGGCATTGGCCCTGAGAAGATTCCAGCAGACACCAAGCATGGTGGCTTCAAGCAGAACCCGGGGAAGTTCGAACAGCGAATCGAAAACCGCCGGGCCTTCCCTGCGGATCGACACGGGTCTGTTCCTCGCTTCGGAACCGAGGTTTGTTCCTGCCTGTTCCAACTTTTCGTTCCCCACGCTTTCAATCCCCACCTTCAATACCCCTTGAGGGGCACCATCGGATGTTTCATCTCTATGTCACCTGAGTCTGCGGAAAGAACCGTAAGTGGTCAATCCAATGTTGCAATGCAATAACAGCACTTTGTAATCATTCGAGTCACGCGAATCGAAAGCATCGGATTCGACCGGATACTCGACAACTCGATTTCCTGGTGCTGCAGAACACCGCTCCAGTGAACTTCAGTTCTTGTAAGCGTCATGCCGAAGGAGCACCATCTTTTGAAAATCGCAAACGGGGGAATGCGAAATTGGCGACTTACATCATGTTCAGTACGCTGACTGACGAGGGGCGTAAAACACTTAAGGAGCGCCCGGAGCGTCTGCGTGAAGTGAACAAGGAACTGGAAGGGATGGGTGCCCGCGTCACCAGCCAGTACGCCGTGTTAGGTGGTTACGACTTCGTCAACATCATCGAAGCACCTTCAAACGAAGTGATGGCTCGCATCGCCGTCGAACTGGGAGCCCGCGGCACGATCAAGGTCACCACCATGCCCGCCATCGGTATCGACCAGTACGTCGAGATGATGCTCGCCAATCCGCCTCGCAAGCACGACTGAGGCCATCATATGCCCCGCTACGTCCTCCTCCTGCGTGACCATTCCGAGGGGCTGAAGGCGATTCGGGACGACGCGTCGAACGCGCATGCCATTCGCCAAGCCCTCGAGCGATGGGAGGCCAAGGTGCTTGGCTCATGGCGACTGCTCGGCGAATGGGACCAGTGTTACATCTTCGAAGCACCGGACAATTTCAAAGCCTATCGAGCGACCATCGCCCAGGAGTTCGGCACGACCAGTCAGACCGAAATCCTGCCTGCCGTTGACCTCGACCTCTTTGAGCGGCTCATCGGCCAGAGTGCGGAAACGGACGGCCCTCATCCCTGGCAAGTCAAATGGTGGGCGAGTGCTGCACGGCTGCTCTTTTATCATCGGACCTATACCCGCTGGTCGCGCCAGTACTTCACGTCACATGAGGTCCTTGGCAAGGAACACTGGGGCAAGGTCAAGGGCCCATGCATCGTCATCGCCAACCACACCAGCCACTTTGACCAGATGTGCCTGATGAAGGCCCTGCCCTGGCGGGTTCGACTGAATCTGTTTTTTGGGGCGGCAGCCGACCGCTGGTTTCTGAAGGGTCGCAAGGAGATCGAACTGCGACCCTGGTATCAGTCCTTGATTGCGGGGTTATACCCGATACACCGGGGCGGCGGGTCCAAGACGCTGGACTATCCAAAATGGTTACTGGATCAAGGCGCCAATCTGATGCTGTTTCCGGAAGGCACGCGCGCGCGGGGCCGAAACCTGTCTCCCTTCAAACATGGCGCGGCGATTCTGGCTCTCGAAAAGGGGGTGCCCATCGTGCCGGTCTATCTCGAAGGTCTGAAGCACATCCGACCTCCCGGCAAAAAGCAGGCCGAGCCAGGGCCGGTTGCGGCG
>CAMDVY010000005.1 GCA_945878745.1 Klebsiella pneumoniae
GATGACGGTTTGATATCCAGGCCACCGCTGTCGAAACACACGCCCTTGCCGACCAGGGTCAGTCGCGGCGCTGCAGGGTTACCCCAGCGCAGGTCGACCAGGCACGGCGGGTCTTCTGCCGCACGTCCAACGGCGTGGATCGTGCGGAATCCGCGATCCAGCAATGCCTGGCCTGTGGTCACTTCAACGCGTGCGCCGAACTCCGCGCCGACCGACTGCACCGCTGCTGCCAGGTGACTCGGGCGCAGGTCGTCAGCACCGGTATTGATGAGATCGCGGCCGAGATTGCTGGAGCTGACAACCGCCTCCACGCGCCGACGCAGGGTGTCATCGGTTACCAACAAGCGGGCTGGAGAGCGATCGCGGGCTTTGTAGCGGTCGAAGCGGTAGGCGCCGAGTCCCCAGCCAGTCAGTGCGATTTCCGGGACGTTCGAGGTCAGGGCGTAGACATCATCCGGGAGCTTGTTGGGCAAGTCGCCCAATGTCGATAAATCAAACTTGCCGTTGTAGCCTGCGACGACCCGGCTTGGCCGTCCCGTGGCATCCGGCAGCCAGGTAAACTGGCCCGCTCTCGCTTTGAAGGCAGTTCGGTCGACCCAAGCACGGGATGCGGCGTCCTGGCGTTCTGACCACGTTGCAAATTGATCTGCAGCGATCAATTCGAGGGAAATAGCCGGTGTTTCGGCAGTGACCTGGGCGACAAAGGCTGACATCAACGGTCTCGATGGACAATGACCTTGATCCTCGCCCATGGGCAGGGTGCTGGCAAGCGCAGCGGTGTGCCAGGTTCCACATCCACCTCCTACGTGCTCGTCCTAAGTACGCCTCAGCCGCTAGATGGGAGTATCCTTGGGTTTTCGCAGCCAGGTTGATCCCAATGTCGAAGCTCAAGCTGATTGAAATCGCGAAGCAGAATATCGCCCACGCCGAAGCGGGAACCATCGAACAGGCGCCATCGGTGCTGAAGATTCCAGCGGAGAATTATTACGATCCAGCTCGTTTTGAGCAGGAAGTGCGGCAGGTTTTTCGGCGCATGCCACTGGTGCTGGCCCCGACCGCAGAATTGCCCAAGCCTGGTGACTACAAGGCGATGGAAGCCGTTGGTATGCCCGTCCTGCTCACCCGCGGCAGGGATGGCGTGGTGCGTGGATTCATCAACAGCTGTTCCCATCGTGGCACCGGCGTGGCGCTGGAGGGATGTGGCAACAAGAGCCGGTTTGTCTGTCCCTATCACGGCTGGACGTTTGATCAGAAAGGCGCGCTGGTCGGCATCGCGTCAAAGAACGACTTCGGCGAGATCGATGTGTCTGCCTACGGCCTTACCGAGCTGCCGGTTCTGGAACGTGCCGGTCTGATCTTCGGCATTCTTGATCCGAAGTCCGAACTTTCCATCGAGTCCTTCCTGTCCGGTTACGACGGCATGTTGTCGCATTTTGGACTGGAGAGCTGGCATCTCTTTGAGAAGCGCACCATCAAAGGACCAAACTGGAAGATTGCATACGACGGCTATCTGGATCTGTACCACCTGCCGGTACTCCACCGGGAAACCTTCGGACCGAACATGTCCAATCAGGCCATGTACTGGTCGTGGGGTCCCCATCAGCGGGTCGTCTCACCATCCCGACATGAACAGCTGAACAACCTCCCGGAAGATCAGTGGCCGACCGAGGTGCTGATGACCGGGGTCTGGACCATTTTCCCGCATATTTCCATCGCCTCGTTCTGGGGTGGTGGTCGCAGCATCATGTTGTCGCAGCTCTTTCCAGGCGAAACGCCTGACGAGTCCTACACCACGCAGTACTACCTGATGGAAAAGGTGCCCAACGAAGAAGAAGCGCTGCAGGCCGAACAACAATTCAAGCTGCTGGAATATGTCGTTGAAGTGGAAGACTACGCGACCGGTATTCGCCAGCAGCGTGCACTCAAGGCGGGCGGTCGGGATCATGTCCTGTTCGGCCGCAACGAAGGCGGCGGTCAGCGTTTTCACGGTTGGGTTGATCGTCTGCTGAAGGCTGATGATCAACAGGTGAAGGCCCTGTTTGAGAACGCTTCGGCCTGACCATCGAAATGTGGAGAGACCTGGGTGCGCCAGGTCTCCACCTCACGCGTTACTTCAGCCGGCTCCAGAATACGACACCGCCTGCCACGGCCACCGGCACGGTCAGGAAGTTCACCAGTGGCACGGCAAGCAACAGGACAACGCACCCACCAAAGGTCAGGGCCGCGAGGCGGTGTGAACGCAGTTTTTCAAGTGTTGTGGTGAATGGCAGCCCCCGATTTTCGGCGGAGAGATCGACGAACTGTGCCGCCAGCAGCCATGCAGCAAGGAGAAAGCCGATCGGCGCGGCAATGACATTGACCACAGGCACAAACGACATCAGCCCCACCCCCAACAAACGCGGCAACTGATAACGCAGTTTCTGGCCCTCTCGACGAATCGTGTTGAGGATCATCCGCCAGGTGTTCTGTTCGATCGCAGGTACATGACCAGCCAGCTCTGCTTCCAGCGCTGCGGCAAGATTGCCGTGCAGTGGGCTGGAGAGGACGACGGCAAGAAACCCGAACAGCCAGGTGCCGATCAAACCGAGGATCAGGTACAACAAGGGCACCAGCACCGACGACAGAAAATCGAGCCAGTCAGGCAACAGCTCCCTCGCCCAGATGCCCAGCCGATCCACCCATGATATGCCCAGCCACAGACCCAGACTGATGATAACCAGGCTCAGCAAGGCAGGTGGCCACACATACAGCCCGACCCGGCTGCGTCGCAGCAGACGAATGCCGTCAGCAAAGGCGTTCAGGCCGTCGCCCGCTGTCACTTGACGACCTCGTCCACGGTTTCGCGCAGCAGGTCGACCATGCTCGTTAGTTCGCTGCTGCTGGTGATGAAGGGCGGACCCATACAGACAATGTCGCGAATCTCGCCAGTTCCACCGCCATAGAAGAACACGCCTTTGGTCAGCGCTTTGGCGATGACGCGGTTGGTGATGTTGGCCTCCACTGGAAACGGTTCAAGTGTGGCACGGTCGCGAACGATTTCGATGGCCTGGAGCAAGCCGCGTCCACGGCACTCGGCAATGTGCGGGTGATTGGAAAAAGCCCTGGAGAGCAAAGCAGAGAGTTCAAGCCCGAGCGTGGCAGCCCGCTCGACGAGGTTTTCTTCGCGCAGGATGGTTAGTACTTCAGCGCCTGCCGCGCAGGCGGCGGGATGTGCACCAAACGTGTTGAACATGACGGAAAAGCCAGCGTCCTGCAGCGCTTGTCCGACTTGCTCGGTCGCAAACACACCACCCAATGGTGCATAACCTCCCGCGAGACCTTTGCCGCTGACGAGAATATCCGGCACAACACCGAGATGTTGCCAATGTTGATAGGCGAAGTTGAGACCGGTGCGACCAAAGCCTGTCATCACTTCATCAAGAATGAGCAGGATGCCAAATTCATCGCACAGTTTGCGGACGCCGGGCCAGTAATCGTCCGGTGGAACGATGGCGCCACCGGATGAGCCGGTAATGGGTTCAGCCAGAAGCGCAGCTACCGTATCCGGCCCCGCCTGAACAATGCACTCTCGCAGCGCGTCAACGTAAAATCTTCCCGCATCAGGATGGTTGGATCCCAACGGGCACCTTAAGGGATAGGGAGTGGGTGAGGTTGGGTATGCGGTGAGCGCACCTTCCAGACCACGCCGACGTCCCGGATGACCACTGGCCGATGTCGTTGCCAGTGTAGTCCCGTGATACGACAGATCGCGCGCGATCACCTGGGTTCGCCCGCGTTGCCCAATGGCGGCCTGGTACTGGACAGCCATTTTCATCGCCGCTTCGTTGGCCTCTGAACCACCGGAGGTGATGTGGATTCGGGTCAGCTCAGGCGGTAACCATTCATCCAGTGCGCTGACCAGGGCCTGCCGTGAAGGCGTCAGCCACGGTGGAACAACATACGTGTAGTCGAGGGTGGCGCGATATACCGCATCCGCAACCCGCTTTCGACCGTGGCCAATGTTCGCGACGATCGCGCCTCCAGCGGCGTCCATGATGCGCTGCCCCGTCGACGTATGTAGCCAGATGCCGTCGGCGCGAACGACTTCGATGTTTCTGCCGGGCAGAAAAGGCCAGGATCTTGTGGTCATCGCGATATCTCCTTGTGAGTTCTGACGGTGTCCGATGGGCTCGCTGTATCGACGCCGCACCGCGGATTACGCATCCCCCATGCGATCAGTAAATCAACGGTGATAAGCTCTGACCATGCACACAATTTGGAGAGATCGTGATTGAGGGGATCAACTCGGGCAAGGTCACCGAATGGCTCACTTCGAATGTTGCAGGGCTGACGCCGCCGTTCCAGTTTACGCTGATCGCCGGGGGGCACTCCAACCTGACTTTTCGTGCAGATGATGCGAAGGGGCGCTCGCTGGTGCTGCGCCGTCCGCCGCTCGGTCACGTGCTGGAAAGTGCACACGACATGGGTCGTGAGCACAAGATCATCTCTGCGTTGGCCAACAGTGGTGTACCGGTCGCGCCAGCCCTCGGACTGTGTACGGACAAATCAGTGAATGAGGCACCGTTCTACCTGATGGCCTATGTCGATGGGCTGGTTTTGAACGATCGATCGGTGGCGGAAAAGTTGAGTCTGCAGGCTCGAGCAGCACTGGGACTGGATGTCATTGATGTATTGGCAAGATTGCACAAGCTGAACCCTGATGAAGTCGGCCTCGGCGATCTGGGTCGCAAGGAAGCCTATCTGGCTCGGCAGATCAACCGCTGGACCAAACAATGGGTCGCTTCCAAGACGCACGAAATTCCGGAGATGGAGCAGGTTGGTGCCTTGCTGGCTGAGCGGATGCCAGAGCAGATCGGTTCAACGATCGTGCATGGGGACTACCGCCTCGGCAACATGCTGGTTGAAGAAGGTCGGATACTGGCAGTCCTCGATTGGGAGCTGTGTACGCTGGGCGATCCCCTGGCCGATGTGGGTTATCTGATGAACTCATGGACCTTGCCTGAAGATGGCACGGAGGAACTGGGGCCGACGACCGCAGGTGGGTTCGTTACCCGTGAGACACTTTGTGAGCGCTACTCCGCGGCCACTGGGCGTGACCTGTCAGGGATCAACTACTACCGGGCGTTTTCGCACTGGCGTCTGGCCGCGATTGGCCAGGGTGTTTACAAGCGTTACCTGGTGGGCGCGATGGGAGAGAATCGAGGCATGGATCTCGAGGCTTACAAGACCAGCAACCGCAATCGCGCGATGACTGCGCTGCAGTTGCTGGGTGGATGAATCAAGGCGAGCGTCAGTGAATTGGTGGTAACGAGCCGAGCAGTGAGCCATCGTCCAGCGAAACTGACACCGGACCTGTCGCTGCGTCAGGCAGGCCCAGTACCAGGCAGGGTCGGGTGATCACCTGGGCGACAACTGTATCCGCTGGTGGCTCACGCCAATTCACAATCACCTCGATTGCATCGCCATTTGCGGTGGATGCGGAAACCAGTTCCAAGCCATAACCGGCAGTAGGTTGTTCACCACGGGAAATCGCGATCAATCGTGGCGCATCGCCTGATGTGTCGGGTGGCGGCGCATTCGAACCGATCATTCGTCGACCCTTCAGTTTCGCGACGTCCTCGAGAGTGACTGCATGTATCCCTGCCTCGAGACCGGTGCAATTCCCCTCGTTGAGCACCTCTGTCACTGCGACGGAAGCGGATGAGCATCCACTGCCCGCTATGGACAGAATGAGACCCACCCATGCTCGATTCGACCTCATCGCTGAATTTCCTTGTTGGTCGTTTCAGGCTTCTGGATCGAATATCCGGCATCAGAGTTCTCTGTCTGGTCATTCGAGTCAACTGAGAAACTCCCGAGGTTGGTGCGGAACCCGGTGGAAAACACCAGACCAGATCTATTGGCGTTGACCTGCAGAACGTCCGGCGCGTCGAGTGTGGCGTAGGCACCACAGGCTTCGCCCGGATCGCACAGGAAGTCGTCGTTGTTCGAATCGGTACCAGCGAACATTCGATACTCGCCAGCAGGCACATTGTTCATCGTGAACCTGTATTCACCATTGGCGGCTCGAGTGATCACGGCAGGGAGCGTGGATCTGCCAGACGCCGTGCTGACCAGGATAACGAAGTGCAGGCCAGCGTTGGCAGAGATGTTGACCGACGATACCTGCATGATGATGTTGATACTGATGTCATTGCGGTCGCTGTCGATGGCCAGGGTGGCTGTGTACGTCCCATCCGCGAGGCCCGATCGATTCACGCCGATGGCGTAGGTACCGAGTCCGCTGGCTGGAACGCCACTGTTGCCAACGGTCAGCCAGGGCTGAGATGGCGTGATCGAATTGATCTGTAGAGCGCCAGTGCCAATATTCTGAAGCGTCAGCGGCAGGGACGTTGAACTCGACCCGAAGTTCAGTGTGCTGAGGGTTGCGCTGAGCACCGGACCGGGATTCACACCCTGTCCAGCGGCCAGGCTGGTGGCTCGTGCCAGCGCCTTTTGCGCGTTGATCAGTCCAAAGCCAAAGGAGTCGTCGCGTCCGGCGGTACCGAGATCATCGGTCAGCTCACCCGCCTGGAGGGCTGCGTCGAATTGTGCGGGCGTGAGATTCCGATGCACGGCTTTCATCAGCGCAGCCACTCCGGCGACGTGTGGCGCTGCCATCGACGTGCCATTCTGGATGTCCCAGCCAAATTCTACCGGACCTGAATTGCCATCATTCCCCATCGTGCTGACCACGCCATCGCCGAAACCATCACCATTGATGTCCGTTGCTCCATTACCCCCCGGTGCAGCGACGTCAATGGTCGAACCCCGATGGGAGTAACCTGCCAACGAGTTGGTTATGGTGGTTGCACTGACAGAGACAACGCCACTGTAGGCTGCAGGATAACTGGGCGCCGTGGTTGATTCGTTGCCTGCCGCAGCGATGATGATGACTCCAGCGGCGCGCGCCTGATTGATCGTATCCTGCTCGGTCTGGGAGGAAAAGGAACTGCCGAGACTCAGGTTGATGATGTCTGCACGACGTGCTGGAACAGTGCCAGAGTCGTTCGAGAGGCCGGCTGCAAAACGGATGGCCTGCAGCACATCAAAGGAGGTTCCACCATCCACACCCAGCGCCCGCAGGGGCATGATGCGGGCATTCCAGGCGACGCCGGCAACACCGATGCCGTTGTCACTCTCGGCTGCAACCGTGCCGGCGACGTGAGTACCGTGAAAACTGGAAGAACCTCCGTTCGCACGATCTCCGTCATCATTGGGGTTCGAGTCGATACCATTGCCATCACGGGCACGGCTGGCACTGGATATGAAGTCGTAGCCAGACACGAGTTGCGCGTCGATGTCCGGATGATTCAACAGCACACCGGTGTCCACCACGGCGACGATGACTTCAGATGACCCAATGGACACATCCCAGGCCAGCGGCAGATTGATATTGTTGTAATGCCACTGCAGCCGATACAGCTGATCGTTGGGTGTACGCAGCACATGTCTGATTCCGTTCGGTTCCGCGAACTCGACGTCGCTGCGTTGGCTCAGCTTCTTGATCTCATTCAGAGTAGCCATTTTCAGGCGTTGTTCGGCTGTTACGACACCGCCTTCGGGTAATCCACCGGGCGTGCTGACAAAGGACTGCACAGAAGCGGCATTGGCATTGAGCTGGTACAGGCGGGGATCATCTTGCTGTGCTGTGGGGCCAACAGCAGAGAGTGGCCGCACGTTCGCTGGTGCAAATGCGGCATTGCGCGTTTGCAGGATGATCTCTCCAGGCACAAATTCGTCGTTCATTCGCCGGGAGGTGCCAGGCATCGCGTTGGCGGTGAGGTCTCTGCCGACGTTCAGTACATAGTTGCTCTCGCCGCTGAAGGGAAAGACCTCAATGAAATATGTACCGGCAGCCGTGATGTCGATGGTTTCGGTCTGTGTCGTGCCCTGCGATGTATCCACGAGAACCTGATTGGCATCCCACAGTCGCAGGTCGAGATCTGCGGTTGAATCGCCGACAGTCAGCAGAATTCGTTCGTTACCGGCGAGCGAGATGCGGTAGAAGTCACCAGGATCGCCCGAAGTGAACAGGTTGCCGTTGGCGGCGCCGGTGTTGGGGAGATTTGCAAACCCACCGAGGGCGACTGGATTGGCAATGTTCTGGGCTTGCGCAAAATTGTTGTTGGCGACGACTGTTGTGAATCTGTCGTTGGTATCGGAATCGATCGCGCTGGATGCGAGGATCTGAATGGTCCCCGAAACCGAGAACGTCGAGGTCGTGGTGTTGCTGGTCACTGTCCGGGTGGTTGAGGCGGTAGCGCCGTCGTCGTCAGTGACTGTCAACGTCACGGTGAAGCTGCCGGCAGTGGTGTATGTCTGTGTCGCGACCTGGCCCACGCCGGATTGCCCATTGCCGAAGTTCCAGGCGTATGACGTTATCGATCCATCCGAATCAGTGGATGCGCTGGCATCGGCGGTGACCCGCAAAGGCGTGGCCCCGCTGGCAGGGGTAACTGTGAAACTCGCCACCGGTGCGACATTGGCAGGGGGCGGTGGCGGTGGCGGTGGTGGAGGGGCTGAGCCTCCGCCGCCTCCGCCGCCACAAGCGGATAACACCAGCGAAAGGGTAAAGAGAAAGAGCGCAGATCGCAGCATGGGGAGTGTTCCCGTTTTACTGAACTGAAGTCTGGCACAGGTACGTGTTTTGATACGTGACCCCTTCTGCAGGCGATGCTCTTTTCGCACCACAGGCGTGGAACGACAGTTTTGCGGCGCTGCTGGAGCGGAGCGGTGCTGCTGGAACCAGGGCGCCCGATTGGGAGCCTATCCTGCGGAGAGCTGGAGGAATGTGATCAGGGAGAGAGGTCTGTGAGAGGGAAAAAAGGCGTGTCAGCAACCGAGATTGACTGACCGTGGCTTCGCTTCTGGGGGAAGGACACTAGAAAGGGAGGACTGCATCGAGAAGCCACTCACGCCATAAAACCTTTCTGATGTACGCATTTTGTACAGGACATTGGAGTCTGTCAACACCAATTTTCAGATTTTTGTACAGGTTGTCGTGTACGACTATTCAGTGTGGCTTCGAACGCTGCAGTTCGGCTGACAACATGGACTGGAGTGCCAGTTCCAGCTGGGCTCTGGCATGGGTTGTTTCCACATGAACGTGTTCGTACAGATCAGCGGTGGCGGCATCGCCCTCAGCAACCAGGCGATGCTGGTCTGCACAGTCGAGTGCAAACTCGCTGAACGCATTCAGTTGCGTGATGAGGCTGACGAGATGGCCCGGCAACCCGTTCGGGTCATGGCTTGAACCGGCTGCATCGATCAGTTCTTCGTCACTGAATGTTCCGGGCACTGCTTGCGCACTGCGCAGCGATGCTCCTGTGAGGCGAGCGCAGCTACTTTCGATCTCGGCCCACGTAGCGGGCCATCTGATCGTCGGTATGCCTTGCGCCTGCACGCTTTCAACCTGTTGAGCACTGGCGAATTGATAGATCAGTATGACGTGGGTCGCTTTGGCAGTCTTTTCGCGGATGAATCGGAGCGGCTCGATGGAAAGCAGGGGGACTTCGGCGATGAGCACGTCAACGTTGCTTCCAACTGCGGTCTCATCGGCAGCAAAGGCGTCCATATTGGTCCAGCTTTCATCGACCGTGATGCGTGCAGCTTCTTTGGACGATTTTTGCAGCATCAGCAGGTTAGGACCGATCAGCCCGACACGCAGGCTGCGCGCCGCAACACTGGTGGTCCGGCTCGACAGCCGGGCATCCAGATGTTGATCGGTCAACTCGATCAAGGAGCTGATGGAATGACCGGCGTCAATCAGGCGTTTGATCTTCTGCAATCGATCGAGCTGCGATTGGGAGTAGTAGCGGGTCTTGCCCTGCCGATGGTCCGGCACCAGTTCGTAGCGGCGTTCCCAGGCGCGCAGGCGCTCCACTGATAACCCGGTAAGTTTGGCGATCGTACCGATGCGGTAGTAGTCGATATCTTCCTGCACAGAGCTTGCTGCCGATGACGTTTGCAGACGTTGTACGGGATTCTAGCCGCTGTTCAGCTTATGTCCAAGCTTTGTACAGGTCGCGTACAGGGAAAGTCCGAACGTCTGCCGTACAACAGCACATCCCGTACGATGAATCTGATCGAAGGATGTTGACGCGAACACCAAGCAGGGTACGGAAAGAGAAGGAAGGCGTGGTGAGCATGACCGAAGGACATGATCGTTGCGGTGGGGAGGGGGAGAGAGGTACCGCACCACGCCGATTTCGTCATGCCGGGGGAGGCCGGATGCGAAGGTGCGCATTCTACGAATGTAATGTTGCAATGCAACATGAAAATGCGTCGTTAAGTGTAAAAAAGTTGTCGAAATCGATGGGTCTGCAAAGGTCTGCATAAATCTGTGCTTGGCAGACCGATTGCTGGCGAAAATTTGCCTTGTTCTGGTCCAAACGGCACATTGGTCACCAAGCCAACACCTGTTCGGGAGACACCGTGCACGACAATCTTGGGGGATTCCTCGCCAAACGAGCGTACCTCACGCCAGAGCGAGAGGCTTATGTCGACAGTCATACCAGGGAGCGCCTGACCTTCAGGCAACTCAACGCCCGTGCCAATCAGCTAGTCAACAGTCTGGTCAAGGCTGGCTTGCAAAAAGGCGAGCGTGTTGGCCTGTTGCTGATGAACAGTGCCGAGTTCATGGAGGCTTACTTCGCCCTGGCCAAGGCCGGCGCCGTGGTGGTGCCGCTGAATTGGCGTCTGGTGCCTGACGAACTGGAGTTCATTCTCAAGGATAGCGGGACCCAAAGACTGATCTACGGCCATGAGTTTGTGGATACGGTGGTCGACCTGCAAGGTCGCGGGGATCGAACCCTGATTCGTCAATGGTTGCAGGTTGCAGACATCAACGGGCCTTCGACACCCGCGTGGTTTGCCGAAGACTATGCGGCGTTCAGGAATGCGGGCCAGCCCGCTGAGCCAGAGCTCGGTGCGAGGGGTGATGACATGCTGTACATCATGTATACCTCAGGTACCACGGGTTTGCCAAAGGGTGTGGTACACAGCCACGGTACGGCCATCTGGGGTGTGTTGACGATCAGCGCCAACGCAGAATTTCATGCTGCTGATCGTTACCTCGCAGCGTTGCCCATGTTTCATGTGGGCGCCTTGACGCCACTCGCTGTAAACGTCTATCGCGGCGCAACGTCAATCGTCATGCGCGCCTTCGATCCGTTGTTGGCCTGGCAGCTGATTGACCAGGAACAGATCACCACCGGCCTTGCGGTGCCGGCGATGCTCAATTTCATGTTGCAGGTACCGGATTTTGGCCGCTTCAGATACAGCCAGCTGCGCTGGATGATGACGGGCGCAGCGCCGGTACCGGTCCAGTTGATGCAGCGTTACTTCGATATGGGCGTTCAGATCCTTCAGGTGTACGGATTGACGGAAAGCTGTGGGCCGGCTTGTCTGATGGATGGGGAAAACGCGCTTCGCAAGGTTGGTTCGACAGGCAAATCGTTTTTCCACACGGAAGTTCAGCTGGTTCGCGAAGATGGCGAGGTCTGCAAGGCCGGTGAGGCGGGTGAGGTGCTCGTCCGTGGCCCGCACGTCATGATCGAGTACTGGAACAGGCCGGAAGCAACCGCGGAAACACTGCGCGACGGCTGGTTGCACACCGGTGATGTCGCGGTGGCCGATGATGAAGGGTTTATCTACATCCAGGATCGCATCAAGGACATGGTGATCTCCGGTGGGGAGAACGTCTATCCAGCGGAAATTGAAGCGGTACTCATGACCCATCCGGATATTGTCGAAGCTGGTGTCATCGGCCAGCCGAGCGAACGCTGGGGCGAATCACCCTTTGCGATCGTAGTCCGGCGACGGCCTGATCTGACGGAACGGGACGTCATCGAATTCTGTCGCGGCAAACTGGCCGCGTTCAAACAACCGAAAGGCGTTGCGTTCATCGATGTGATCCCGCGCAACCCAAGTGGCAAGATTCTCAAGAGAATTCTACGGGAACAGTATCCGGGCCCTGCTGCCGTGTGATGTTCCATTGAACGAAGCAAGTTGCTTCAGGCGAAACGACCGTATGCGATGACGCCCCACGTGACCAGGGCGAGGGCGAGCGAGATGAAAACCGCCGCCGAACCCATGTCCTTGGCGCGTCCTGCCAAGGCATGGTGTTCTTCACCCACACGGTCAACGACAGCTTCCACTGCGGAGTTGAGCAATTCAGTAATGAGTACGATGCCAAGCACAGCAATGAGCAGTGCCCGTTCAACGGCTGTCGTGCCAAGCCACAAGGCTACCGGCGACAACAAGATCGCCAACGTGGTCTCCTGACGGAACGCCGATTCAAACCGCCATGCAGCCTGCAAGCCGCTGAGTGAATAATGGGTGGCAGCAATCACCCTCGCGATGCCGATTTTGCCTGGCTTGCTCAATGGTTATGGTCTGGGCAGGGGCCGTGTTCGACCTGGATCGTCGAATGATCGATGCCGAATCGTTCCTGCAGGACTTTTTTCATTAATGAAGTGGCGCCGCTCACGTCAGCCCCCTGCGCGAGATTTGCGTGCAACGTCAAGAGTGGCTTCTCGGGTGTCAGTGACCATGCGTGTACGTGATGCACTTCCAGCACACCCGGCACGCTGGTCACCAGAGCGTCCCGGATGTCGCGGATGTTGACGCCGGTTGGCACTCCTTCCAGGAGGATATGGGCGCTGTCACGAATGATGCGCCATGCCCCGCGAGCCAGAACCAGGGCGATGATGGCGGCGAGCAAAGGATCCGCGTAGAGCCAGCCGGTGAAGTAGACCGTTGTTGCGGCGATTATGGCTGCAGCCGAGCCGAGCATATCCCCGATCACATGCATCGCCGCGGCCTGCACGTTCATGTTTGATTCAACGCCATGCAGCATTCGGTAAGCGGCGATGTTCACCAGCAGACCGATGATGGCAATGACCAGTGTTGGCACCACGGCCATGGTTTCCGGTGTGCCCAGGCGATGTATGGCTTCAAGAACGATCCAGAACACCAGTGCGGCGAGGGTCAGCCCGTTGACGAAGGCAGCCAGCACCTGAAATCGGTGATAACCGTAGGACAGTTGGTGGTTGTCGCTGCGACCGGAGAGGCGGGCTGCGTACCAGGCAAGGCCGAGCGCCGTTGCGTCGAGGAGCATATGGCCTGCGTCGGCCATCAGTGTCAGTGAATTGGTCAGCCAGCCACCGACAAATTCAACCAGCGTAAAACCGGCGATCAGCAGGAAGGCGCTACGCAGTACCTTTTCCGAAGCGTGGGATGCATGGTTATGGTCAGAGCCATGTCCATGTCCTTGCCCTTGGTGCTCGCCATGGTGCGAATGATCGTGGGCATGATCGTGATCGTGTGGATGGGCCACGCCGGGTCCGGTTAGCTGGTCGATGTTCGGATTATAGCGGTACAACAACGTCGAGAGGCGAACTGTCTCCCGAAGGCAACTGTTTGGTGCTGCGTCGGAGTTTACAGCAACGTCTTGGGGTCCATGCCAAACATGACCTTGCCAACGACCTCGAGGGTTGGTTGAGCCACCATGATGTGCTGTGTCGCCACATGAATGTCGCGCAGGCAGCGTTGCAGCGGATTTTCCTGATAAATCGCGCTGCCACCGGCGGCGTGATAGAGCTTGTCGACGGCGGCGACGGAACTCCAGGTGGCATGGGTGGCGGCAAGTCTGAGCCGTGCCTTTTCCTCCAGGCCGAGTCGGATGCCCTGTTCGGCCATGGCATACACATCGTCAATGGTGCTGTGGATCAAGGCGGTGGCGGCGCGGACCCCAGCTTCAGCTTCAGCCAGTTGCTGCTGTGCACTGGATCGATTGGCCAGCGCACGGGTACTACCGGTGGGTATCTTGCCGCCGGCCAGTCGAATGAATTCGTCAATCGCGTGTTCGGCGATGCCAACGGCAACACTCGATACGCCCAGGGCAAGCAGACCAAGGGTCGGAAAACGATAGAGCGGCGCGTCTATGCGTGGTTTGCCACCCAGGACGACCCAACGTCCAGCGGGTACCAGCAGATCCTTGACCTCGATGTCATTGCTGCCGGTTCCACGCAGTCCGGACGTATGCCAGTTGTCGTGGATCGTCACGTCACTCTTCGGGAAGAAGACCAGCAGGGTTTCGGGCAGATCGTGGGCATTGCGTCGTGGTTGACCGTTTTCCATGACCTGACATCCGCCACAGATCCAGCTTGCAACATGCGAGCCGCTGCCGAAAGGCCATCGACCGGAAACACGCAGACCGCCTCCTTCAGGAATGGCGCGACCCATGGGCGCCGTCACCCCAACGGTGATCGCCAGAGGGTCGTTCCCGTACATGATTTGCGCCCAATGGTCAGGCAGAGATGCGCTGAGCAATCCGGTGGTGCTACCGATCATCAGATTCCAGCCGACCGCGCCATCAGCTCGTGACAAGGCAATCAACGTATCGACGAATTCTGAGGGGTGAACCTGCAAACCGCCGTAGATGGCTGGCACCACCATGCGGAACAGACCGGCAGTCGCGAGATCGGTTGCCAGCGATGCGGGAATGCGACGAGCCGTTTCGATCGCCAGTGCTTCCTCCCGAATACGATCGAAAAACGGAAAAGCACAAGCCAAGGCTCGAGATTTGATGGGCATGAAAACGCGTCCTGAGTGAAATCGGATTATTGCGGAATACAGTTCGACAGGAAAGACGGAATGACCGCTGCAGGTTCTTTGCCTGTGGATCTGATCCTGACAAAGTTCCCATATTCGCCGAGGAGATACACACTACCCGAAGCGTCGCGGGTAATGACCGCGGTCACAGCGGGCTCATGGTCGGCGGCGTAGCGGTCGTTCCCAAGATGCAGCAGGCGCGTGATGTCCTGTCCGCGAGTCAGTGTGAGCCCGTCTTTCGATGCATTAATGGTTAGCCTCGGCATCTTGCACTCACGCCAGGCCGCGATCTCGAAACGAGTCCCTATCGGGTAGTACTCGCCATCCACCGACGATTGCATGGGCTTGCCGGTCACCCTCGTCATCGTTGGAAGCTTCAATGCGCGAATGATGTGCCTGTCGAGAACGCCTTCGAGCTTTCGCAGCGCAAACGGGTTATCGGTATTGATAGCTATCGCATAACCAGCCTGATGTTCGGCCAGAACGGCGTAACGCGATCGATAACCGTCAGCGTCACCACCGTGGGTGTGCCACACCTGTCCTTGTGCGATTCGGGTGTACATGCCGGCGGCATAGCCGATGTCGAGTCCGGCGGCGTGCCCCAGACCCATGTTAGGCACCAGCAACGCGTGCTGGGTAACCGGCGACCAGACCGTTCGTGTGCCCTGTTGGCCTCCGGCGAGCAGCGTCTGCAGGAAACGGGTCATGTCCGACATCGACATGTTGAGCGCGCCGAACGCGGGAAAGGTGGTATGCCAGTATTCAATGGGTGTAACCCCATCGGCGCGAAAACCACCGGGCAAAAACGGATCCGGACTCAGGCTTGCCTGCTTGAGCCCGAGTGGTTCGAAGAGCAGCACCGACATTGCCTCGGCGAATGGCTTGCCAGTCAGTCGTTCAGCCGCGAGAGTCGACAATCCCGGCGTTGCATTGCTGTAGCTGTGCACCAGTCCCGGCGGCCACCATGAAGTGAGGGCATCCTGATTGCGATTCAGGCTGTCTTCAAGACCGCGTGGTGTGTTGTCGTTGAAGGCCGTGAAACCGAGATCTGAATGCCCAGCGGTCAGCGTGACCAGATGATGGAGCGTCAGTGGCACCGGAAAGCTGTTCCTCCACCGTATTTCACCAGCGACTTTGTCGAGGGGTGTATCGATGCTGACGTCAGCAGCCTCGGCGGCGTTGAGCAGAGTGATAGCGGTAAACGTCTTGGTGATTGACCCGAACCGCAGGGGTGTCGTGAGGCCAGCGCCAGTTCCGATAACCTCTGTGCGGGGCGCTTGACCAGGCAGGAGAACAACCCATCCCATAACCGGAATGGACTGTCTTTTCTTGATGGTCAGAAGAGTGTCGGCCAGATCATCGGCGTGCAGAAGCGGCGCCATCAGAAGTAACAAAAATCCAAGCACGCGCGAGTTCAAAACTGGGAGTCGTCCTGGAAGGCCAGATGCAACTTCCGGTGCGAAATTTTCCAAACGCTGTCGACCAGTTTGAAACTGTCTTGATAGTGGCCGACGGCAGCGGGTCCAGGCATGGGCAATGGTCCGTGCTTCGGCGACGCCTTGTGATCCAGCCGATACAGACTCAGATAGCAGATGCCCCTTGCCAGATCGTGACTGAGCACGTCGATGAAACAGTTGGTGATCACATGCCGACTGCGTAGCCCGGCAGAACGTTTCTGGCACGAGCTGAAAATGGCGTCTCTGCCTTCCAATTCGATCCCGGCGTCAAGTACGCCATCGACGGTAAACAATTCCGTGAAGCCTTCGTAGTCCCGGAAATCGATGAAGCGGGCGTAGGCGTACTGCAATTGTTCGCAAGCCCGTTCGATGGTTTGTTTTTCGATTTCTGTCATGGTACGACGGGCTCCGACGTTGGCGATAAAAGCTGCGAGATCATTCGAAAGGTCGGGGAGCGCGGCTGACCCCCGGGGCGATGTTCTCGCCAGAGTCACGAATCCCGATGGCATCCTTGAAGCCAAATGCCTCGGACCGTTTCTTGAACCAGACGCCTTCGGGTGAATGCCGGGTGATGCCATCAAACAGTGTGGCCATGGTTTGGGTCGTCGCCAGTCCCATGTTGTCGAGCGCCTGATTCACCATCATCTTTTGCATCATCAGCTGATTGCGCGGCACACCCTGGATTCTTGCGGCCAGTTGCTGAACGCGGGCATCAAGTTCAGTAGCCGGCACGGATTCAAGCACGAGACCCATGGCCGCGGCCTCCTTGCCGGAGATCAGGTCGCCGGTGAACAGCATCCGCTTGGCCTTTTCTGCACCCAGTCGATAAACCCACCAGGCAGTGGTCGGGCATCCCCACACGCGGGCCGGGGGATAGCCGATCTTGGCATCATCTGCCATCACCACCAGGTCGCAACACAATGCAATGTCGCTGCCACCGGCGACGGCATAACCGTGGATCTTTGCGATCGTTGGCTTGTAACAACGCCAAAGGCTCATGAAGTGTTGTGTGTTCGCGTTCATCATGTGGAAATCCATCATCGGATCCCAGGGTCGACCTTGCGGGTCCATAGCCGGTCCAGCGTCGCCTTTGGTGCCTTTTTCTGCTGATAGCACCAGATCGTAACCGGCGCAAAAAGCCCGCCCGGTGCCGGTGACGATCACTACGTGTACGTCAGGATCTTCGTTGGCGAGAGAAGCCGCCTCGGCGATCTCGCGCGGCATACCTGGACAGATGGCGTTCAGTCGTTCTGGTCGGTTGAGCGTCAGCGTGGCGATCCGGCCCGATTTCTCATACAGCACATGCTTGAAGTTCATGGATGATCCAGGTTGCGAACAAGGCTCGAGGATAGGACCAAATCGATTCGGACGCGACCCGGCCAGTTTTACCCCGCCACCGGAAAGACTCGACTCGTATCTCCAAACTTCCGGCGCTACCATCGCGGGCTTTGTCATTTACCGGGTAGCCCATGGATCCGCGCGAACATCGCTTTGCAGGCACGGCTGTTGAACTCTGTTACTTCGAGTGGGGATCATCCGCGGCGACCCAGACCAGCGTGTTGCTGCACGCCACGGGTTTTCATGCGCGCTGCTGGGATCAGGTTGTTAAGCGGTTGCCGGCCGATGTTCGAATCATTGCCGTTGACCTGCGTGGCCACGGCCGCAGCGGCAAAGCGGCGCCTTACGTCTGGTCGACGTTTGCCGGCGATATCAGCGAGTTGATGCAGGCACTGGATATCCGGCATGCCATCGCCGCCGGACACTCCATGGGCGGGCATTGTCTTGTGCAGGTAGCACATTCACTGCCGGAAGCGTTTGATCGCTTGTTGCTGATCGATCCGGTGATCATGTCGCCCGAGCTGTACAGTGCCAGTGGACGCCATGCCTATGATCGTGTGGAAGATCATCCAGTCTCCCGTCGTCGTGGCGTGTGGGGCGGCTGGCAGGAGATGTTCGATCGATTCGTGACGCGCCATCCGTACTCGTTGTGGCGGCGTGATGTGCTTGAAGACTACTGCCGGTACGGAGTGTTGCCTGATGCCGATGGCACCTGGTCCCTCGCCTGCCCGCCGATCGTTGAAGCTTCGGTGTACATGAACAACACCTCGACCGACGTGCACGCAAAGATTGCGAACATGCAGTTGCCGGTAACCGTCATGCGAGCGAAGGCCCGGGACTTCACGCGATTGCCGGATGAAGGTGAACGGATGGACTTTTCGATGTCACCCACCTGGCCGGGGCTGGCCAGCGCTTTCCCGAGTGGTGAGGACGTGTACTTGCCCGAACTTACCCACTTCATCCCGATGCAGGATCCGGACCTGGTGGCGAGCTACTTGGTACGGATGCTGGCTGCCGCGTCGGCCTCGCGCCGCTGAACGTCCTTGTACGCACCGATCTCGGACTGATAGTCCCACAGGCCGCTCTTCCACAGACCGATGAAGAAAATAAGGAGGGAAACACCGATCCCGGGTACCAGTGCAGCGAGAGGCTTGTAGGCCTCGATAACGTGACCCAACACATAGCTGCTCAGGGGTGACGACACCATGAAGCTGAGCAGTAGCACGGCGAGAATCTGGGCGCGATAGGTCACCGGCGCGAGTTCCTGCACCGTGGTACGGACCATGGTCGTGGTGATACCCATGTTTACACCCCAGAAAAAAAGCAGCACGTAGAACAGCCATAACGGTGGCGTCAGGACCAGGCAACCCAGGATCACCATGCGCGATATCTGCATGTGCAGGAACAGGCGGCCTGGCCGCAACAACGGCATGAAGAAAAACAGAATGACATTGGAGCCGACGCTACCCAGCGTGAATACGATCATCACGGTTGCCAGGAAAGCGGCGTCGCCGCCGTACACTTCCTTGGCGATATAGGGAATCGCGATGATGTAGGCGCCAGCGTTGAACAGGCTGGACAGGAAGTTCAGCCCGATCATGTTGCGCGCCAGCGTCGATTCCCAGGTTGCTCGCAGTCCCTCCATCAATGACGGTCGTCGTGTTTGCACCACCGGCATGTCAGGCAGCGCACTGACCGCGATTGCACCAAGCAGAAAAAAACTGCCTTGCATCAAGAGCACCTGGCTGAGGCCCAGCACTTCAAGCTTCCCGCCGAGATAAAAGCCGAGCATGCCAACACCGGTAGTCACCACCGTCATGACCGTCACGGATCGCTGGATGTCCAGCGGAGTGACTCGCGAGAGAATCGCCTGCCGGGAAGGATCGGAAAGTGCCTGGATGCTGGCTGTGGTCACGCCAAATGCAACGACCCACCAGTAGTTCAGAAGATCGATGCTGTAGATTCCGGCGATGACGAGGGGTGGAACGGCCATCGCCAGATTCATGATGATGAGGTACGTTCGGCCATTCATCCGATCACCCAGAACACCACCCAGCAGCAGGAGGGCCAGGGGCGGCATTTCGGCGATGAATCGAGCCATGCCAGCTTCACTGGCCGGTCGATCAAGGATGCCGACCAGGATCCAGGTGAAGAGAAAGCCGTAGAGGCTCATGCCCGCCATCCACAGACTCGAACTGGTCAAGTAGTGCGTGAATGCGCGTCTGCTGGCCATGTCGCCGATGTGGTATTCCCCGCCCGTTGCCCCGCAGTCATCATACCTTTAGCCTGCAGCACATCGCGAACCAGACGGGAGCAGAACCAGTGAAGATCGGAATAGCCATGGCGTTCAATCATCGTACGCCACCTGCATTTATCGGCCCTGCCGCGAAGCTGGTCGAACAAGCAGGCTTCCACTCGTTATGGGTGCCAGAACATGTGCTGTTTTTTCCGGAGTACGCGTCGACTTATCCCTATTCGCGCAGCGGCCGGATCCCCGGTGAGCCGGAAGGGTTGCTGGATCCGTTTTCGGCGCTGACGTTTGTCGCTGCACACACCAGCACGATCCGGCTTGGCACCGGAATCTGTCTCGTCCCACAACGTCAGCCAGTCTATACTGCGCGGATGGTTGCCGATCTTGATTACCTTTCGGGCGGGCGGGTCGATTTTGGCGTGGGTATTGGCTGGTTGGCCGAGGAATTCACTGCGCTTGGAATGAGCTTTGCCGATCGCGCAGCGCGCTGTCTGGAGTACATCGACGTGATGCGTGCGCTGTGGACGCAGGACAACCCGTCGTATCACGGACGAACCGTTGACATCGATGCGTGTCACTTCAATCCCAAACCCGTACAGACCAGATTGCCGGTGCTGTTTGGTGGCGAGAGCAATCCGGCGCTGCGTCGTGTCGCTTCGCACGGTGACGGCTGGTATGGCTTCAATCTCACTCCAGAGGGTGTAAGTGATCGATTGGCCTATCTGGACAGCGAACTTGCAGCGCACGGACGAAGCCGCAGCGACGTCAAAGTCTATATCGGGCCCAACAGCCAGCCGGTGAATCCGACGACAGTCGCGCAGTATGCCGCAGCCGGTGTTGATCAGCTGATCGTGCCTCTGATGGCCGGCAATCTCGACAGTCTCAAAACGCGTATGGATACCTTGTTAGTGACAGTTCGCGTGTAATCCAGGTACAAATTCGTACATCGTTCTTACAGACCAATCAAAGGGGTGCGAAGAACATGTCTGCGTCTGCAGTTGTAGGGAGGCATCATGTTTTGTCACCGGAAGAACGAGCGTCCGCGTGCGTGGTTTCGTTCAGATCGAGTGTTTTCCAGCGAAGGTCGCTGGTATTTCAGCACGCGTGAAGGCATCGAGCTGGGTCCCTGGAATTCTCACGCAGAAGCGGATTGTCAGGTTCGTGAGCTTCGGCGGCGGCTCGAACCCATGTGCCCGGGCAAACAATCACGCGCGGTAATCTGCGAATTCATCTTCAATGCCTGTAATACCGGCAGAATGCTGTCACCGCAGTTTGCGCGGCTGAGCACTTCCGCCGGTTGACGCTCCAGGCAGGAAAAGGCAGGTCTGATTGAATAGACCTGGCCTTGTTCAGCCAATCGAACGTACTGCGTCGAAATACTCTTTCACTCGTCCCAGATGACCGTCGACGTTGGTAGACCCGGCGTTGTGGGTTGCGACGGCGATATGGCTTGCGCCAAGTTCCTTCCACTTCGTTGCGTGCGCCACCCATCGATCGGGAGAACCACCGGCATACTGTGCCTGCCCTTGTACACCGAAGGTATCCCAGGACAAGCCAGCGCCTTCGCGGGCAGTACGCATCTGCTCAAGGCAGGCACGCGCTTTGTCAGATGGTCCCATCAGCGGCATCCAGCCATCACCGTGCGTTGCACACCGTTCAAGCGCCGCGGGCGCTGACCCGCCGAACCAGATTGGAATCGGCTTGGCAGGCCTTGGATTGATGCTCGCCCACGTGACCTGATGCATCTTGCCATTGAACGTCAGGCTGTCCTCTCGCCACAGCGCACGAAGCAGATCAACCTGTTCGGCGAGCCTTGCCCCGCGCGCGCGAAAGGGCACGCCCAGCGCTTCATATTCGACTTCGTTCCAGCCGATGCCGACACCCATGCGGAAACGGTTGTTCGAAAGAATGGCGACTTCAGCCGCCTGCTTGGCCACCAGAGTCGCTTGACGCTGGGGCAGAATGAGGATGGTCGTCACCAGTTCGATACTGGAAGTCACGGCGGCAATGAATGCAAACGTGGTGAGCGGCTCATGGAACGCGGTGTCCTTGTCATACACGCCCTTGAATCCGCCTGGTCGATTTGGATCGACACCGAGCACATGGTCATAGATCAGCAAGTGAGTCGCGCCAAGCGCTTCGAGACCTTGTACATAGGCTTTCATCGCCCCCGGATCGGTGCCGATTTCGTTGTGAGGAAGCACTGCGCCGAATTTCATTGTTGACCTCGCCAATCTGGATAAAGAGAAAGTTGGAAAAAAGCTCGTTGCGTAGAGATAGAAGTTTCCTTGAAGGAGATCGCCGCGATCTTGGTTCAACGGCTGACTGGACTATGCCGAAATTGCCCGGTCTGC